>JAITUJ010000064.1 GCA_031286385.1 Clostridiales bacterium
GACGTGTGCTCTTCCGATCTGCATTCAATTCCCATCTACTACCGCCACTTTTTGTTGCTTCTCTACCATAAAAAGTTCTTCTTTTGCTTTGATGTTATCCAAAATTTTTGTCACCAATAACTCCAATTTACTTCCTTTTCTGTAATCAGCAGGAGCAAAAAAACTTATGCGATTTTCCATCAAAAGTTGTTTTACGGCTACTGTGTTGTCGTCAACTGGATTGTATACCCCTATTGCAAAGCCTCCCTTGCTACTCAATAGACTCATTGCTGGTATGTCAGTATAACTGTCACCTATATATATCATATTTCTAAAAGGCACACGCCTTTGGTCATGTGGCATTGCAAGGTTGACTTTTTGTTCGTCATACAAATCCAAAGCACCTTTATTTATCCTGTACATATACTGTGTCTTTTGAGTGTAATTTACAACTCTCTTTGGCCAAATTGGATTTTCATTTTGGTTGTAGACAAATTCTGACGCAAAGATTGCTTTGATATATTTTGCTATACTTACACCTTCTATAATCTCTTGTTGCCCTGCCGAGATTATGTAGTGCTCTAAGTTTATATTGAGTTTTTCGGCATATGTGTTTATCCTATTAAACCAAGTTTGCACACCTTGGTAAAGCTCAACTTGCTTACCCATATCAAAAAAGTCACTCTTTGTAAGACAGTATTCATTTCTTGCTGCCATTTCTACTGTCATCTTCATGTAAGATAAGACTTTATCCATACCATTATTTTTGGCCTGAATATCACAAAGTTCCCAAAACTGACTGGCATTTATTCTAAGCTTATCAAACAAAGCATACTCTTGCATATCCTTTGGACATAGCGTCTTGTCAAAATCATAACATAAAGCGACAATGATTTTTTTTGCAGTATTTTCTATCATAATTCAATCTTAAACAGTTTTTTAGCATTTTCAGTCGTGTGATGTTCCAATTCTAAAACTGAAATGCTTTTCAAATTCGCTAAAAATTGTGCAGTAAACTGTACAAAAGAAGGGACATTCACTTTGCCCCTATGCGGGACAGGGGATAAGTAAGGACAATCTGTTTCTACCAAAATGCGATCCAAGGGGATAATCATAGCTGCTTGTTGTATACAATGGGCATTTTTATATGTCACATTTCCACTAAAAGATATGTGATATCCCATATCTAAAAACTGCTCTGCCAAATCTTGATTGCCACTAAAACAGTGTATTACTCCACCATATCTCAATTTTCTTTTTATCAGTATTTCGACGCAATCAGCGTCAGCATCTCGCAAGTGTACTATGTGCGGTAGCTGCAATTTTTCTGATAAATCCAACTGATATTCAAAAGCACTTTTTTGCAAAAACTTGTCATAACCTTGATAGTGGTAATCCAAACCACACTCCCCTATTGCTACTACTTTGCTACTATTATTTACCAAGTCTTCCATCCATTTTAAATTCAAAGGCGCTTGCAATTCACTAGGGTGTACGCCCACAGTCGCATAAATACTTTGATGAGTCTTTGCCAAAGCAATCGCCTCTATGCTAGTTTGCTTGTCCGTACCTATACAGAGCACTGTATGTACTCCGCTGTTTACATAGTCGTCTATGACACCATTTAAATTATCTGCATAAGTCTTATCTTGCAAATGTGTATGTGTATCTATCATTTCGACTAGTATACCCCAAACTTTTAACTAAGTCAACAAAAAAAGCGACAAAATGCCGCTTTTATTTCATACAAATCTACATTGCACACTGTCAACTTTGACCCAATATGCTAAGTTCATTGGCTAAATCTAATCTATTGTATAGTATATCTAAATCTTTTAGTTTAAAAGTATTCTTTTGAAAATTCAAAGCTTTTAAAACTGTATTCGGTTTTTGTATCAAAAATGGCAAAAACAACTCACTCGCCACTTTTATACAAACAAGCAAGTTGAATAGCACGCGTTGCAAGCGTAACTTGTCAGCTTGTTGTTTTGCTAGTATCCAAGGCTTTGTGTCATCTATATATTTATTTGCCGCTACACACAAGTCAATGATATATTCCAAGGCTTGACTCATGTTTAAAACATCAATTTGAGAGTCTACCAATTGAGGCGTATTTTTAATTACTGACAAAAACTCACTATCAAACTCACCAACTTGACCACCTTTTTGGTAGACAATTCCATCAAAATTTTGCTTTGCCATGGCAAATGTTCTGGACACTAAATTGCCGTATATGTTGACCAAATCAGTATTTATTCTCTTTATAAATAGCTCTAAACTGTAAATGCCATCATTACCAAAAGGAATTTCTCTTAGACAGTAATACCTAAAAGCGTCTACACCATACCTTGATACCAGTATGTTTGGATCTACGACATTCCCCTTTGACTTTGACATCTTGTCACCTCCAAACAAAAACCAACCGTGTCCATATACTTTTTGAGGCACAGGCAATCCCAATGCAAAAAGCATTGCAGGCCAAATTATGGAATGAAACCGAACAATTTCTTTGCCCACCATGTGAAGGTTTGCTGGCCAAAACTGCTTAAACAACTTATCATTGCTACTGCCAAAACCAAGCATCGTCACATAATTGGATAGAGCGTCTATCCAAACATACACAGTGTGCCCACTGTCAAATGGCACAGGGACACCCCAACGAACATTGCTACGACTGACTGCTAAATCTTGTAAGCCCTCTTTAATAAATTTAGACATTTCATTCTTTCTCGATTGAGGCTGTAAAAAATCAGTATTCTCTATCAAATCTAGCAATTGACCAGAATATTTACTCAAAGCAAAGAAATAACACTCCTCAGTAGAATCCACAACTGTGCGTTTACAGTCTGGACAACAGCCATCAATTAGCTGACTGTCCGTCCAGAAAGATTCACACGGCGTACAGTATTTCCCCCTGTAAACTGATTTATAAATGTCACCTTTTTTATACAGCGTGTCAAATAGGTGTTGAACAGCTTTCACATGATATTCATCCGTTGTTCTAATAAAAATGTCATATTCTATGCCCAATGTTTTCCACAAGTGTTTGATGTTGTCAGCGCGCTCATCTACATAAGCTTTTGGATCCATGCCTTTTTGTTGAGCAATTTGAGCAACTTTTTGACCATGTTCGTCTGT
This sequence comes from Clostridiales bacterium, assembly GCA_031286385.1. GTDB lineage: Bacteria > Bacillota > Clostridia > Christensenellales > Pumilibacteraceae > WRGC01. The sequence continues at coordinate 3,118 of JAITUJ010000064.1, forward strand.
CCCTGTACCAAACAGTACCGAGTATCCCTTTGTTTTATAGTACCTTGCTAGTGCATCACAATTGACAGTAGTATAACAGTGCCCTATATGCCATTGTCCACTAGGATAGTACAAAGGTGTTGTAATGTAGTATGTCTTTTTGTTTTCCATAACTGTTAATTAGCTGTTGCTTTTTTGTAATGAGTTGTTCACATTTACACATATTTATCCACAATAATTTTCTATTTTTTGTCATGCACTCATCGTAGATTTGAGCATCCATGACAATTTTTGATATTCACCAAGATATTTAGCAAAAATGTCAGCTGTTCCAAAATCTCCTTCCTTATTTGCAAGCTCATGGATATTCTTACTAGCATCAATCCAGAAAAGTACATCTTCATGCAAAATTTTCACTGCTTCTGCTGCCTTGATTGGCTTGTCAGCAAGTTCTGTGATTTTTGCCAATTTTAAACTAGATGCCAAACTTGCCACTGGCGTGTGACCTATCATCAACATTCTCTCTGCTACTTCATCAATTATCTCCGCACAAGAGTCATATAAATCTTCAAACTTGGCGTGCAGTGAAAAAAAGTTTTCGCCTTTAATGTACCAGTGCAAATTGTGTAGCTTTACAAACATAATTTGCTGATTTGCTAAGTATACGTTCATACATTCATTTAACTTCATATTTTGTCTCCTAAAATTTAAAAATATATGATACAATCATATTGTATGATTATATCACATCTTTTTTATTTGGTCAATTTATTTTTGCAAATTGAAAAGCTAATCTAAAATACCTGACACAAATTCTTTTGCTACAAAATCTTCAATATCGTCTATCCCTTCGCCTACTCCTACATAAACGACAGGTTTTTGCAGTTCTTCACTAATAGCCACGACTACACCACCTTTTGCTGTGCCATCAAGCTTTGTCAATATAATGCCGTCTATGTCCACGATTTCATCAAAAGCTTCTACTTGTGCCAAAGCGTTCTGCCCCGTCGTCGCATCTAATACTATATAGGACAAAAATTGAGCATTGGGCATGTTGTTGTGGACTACTTTTACTATCTTTTTCAGCTCATCCATTAAGTTTTTTTTGTTGTGCAGTCTACCTGCTGTATCCACAAGCAACACTTGAGTATTGCGCGCTTTTGCAGATGCTATCGCATCATACACTACGGTGCCTGGATCTGCCCCTTCGTCATGTTTTATTATGCGAACCTTAGCTCTATCTGCCCATATTTCCAACTGACTGCTTGCTGCCGCTCTAAAAGTATCCGCTGCAACTAGGGTGACAGTCTTGCCCATTTGCCTAAACATGTTTGCAAGTTTACCTAGTGCGGTAGTCTTACCAACACCGTTTACACCTACCAACATAATTACAGTAGGATATTCAATCTCTGGAATATCCCAGCGTGACAGCATGTCCGTTATTATCTGTTTTAAAATATCTTTGCAATCTTGTGGATTTGTAATGTGCTTTTTGTTAATTTCAACTTTCAACTGTTCCAAAATCTCCTCTGTAGCACTCACGCCCATATCACTAGTTATCAATATGGACTCCAACTCTTCATAAAAATCATCATTAAGCACACCGCCTGTAAACAAGTTGTTGAGTTTAAAAACGAAGCTATCTTTGGTCTTTTTTAAAGCAAGCTTCAACTTACCAAAAAAGCCTAACCTCTTTTTTTGCTGTGTATTTTTCTCTAATTTTATATCGCTTATTATCTGCTCTACTTGTTCTTTTGCTACTTTTTGTGCCTGCTCTTTTGCAACCCTGTCTGATTGTAATTTGGCATCTCTAATTAGGTTTTCTTTTTCTATCCGCTTATGTTGTTGTTTTACAATTTGATCTACTTTTATTTTAATTTGACTTTCATTCTTTTCTTTTAATATACTTTCCACTTGTCGCTTTTTAGCTGTGTCCATTTTGTCAAAAACATGAAATTTAACTGCTTTTGACACATCTGCATCTTGATCAGACTGAGGTTCTATCTGCACTTGCTGTGCATCTGTTTGCTCTGTTTGTGCTGAATTTACAGTGTCAGAAAAACTTTGTTCCTGTCCCAAATTTTCTTGCTGTAACTTTTCAACAGACACACTTTGTTCATCAGTAATTTGTTGTTCTGCTTGTACAGGCTGAAAAGGCTCTTCCAACTGTGAAGCAGAGAAAATCTGCTGTTCATCAGTAGCTTTCTGCCCTGCTTGGTCTTGCACTTGCTGTTTTGAAAGCTCCTGTTCTAGCTTTAACTGCTCTGCCTGCAGTTTGGCTTGCATTTCAGCTTTTAATTCTGCTTCTTTTTTTTTCTTCCTACCAAAAAATAACATTTAAATCTCCTATTGTATTATTATAACATATATAAAATAATTTTGCAAAGCGTTTGACTTATGCAAAAAGATATGTTAATATTTCTTAATATGGAAATTAGTAAATTTGATTTGCAATTAGCATTGCAAAAATACAAAGCTTATGATGAATATGAGCAAAAAAATTTGCAAAATTTTTCAAATTTTTTGCAAAATTCAAAAGAACCATTTGTACGCTCAAATTTTATAGGGCACATCACGGGGTCTGCATACTTGCTTTCAAATGACTTGTCCCAAGTTTTGCTACACCATCACAGATTTTTAAACAAATGGCTTCAATTTGGAGGACACAGTGATGGCGATGCCAATACACTCAGAGTAGCTTTTAGAGAAACTATTGAGGAGTCTGGTATAGACAGTATAGTGCCATTGAGCCTTGATATTGTGGACATTGATATACATAATGTTCCACCAAATGCTCAAAAATATGAACCGGCTCATCTACACTATGATGTCAGATTCATATTTTTGACTGACCATAAAGATTTTAAAATATCGCAAGAAAGCAACGAGATAAAGTGGTTTGATTTTACACAATTTAAAAGCCTTTTTTCAAAAACAGAACATTATAGGTTTGCAAAAAAATGGGAGCTCCTTTTGATTTAATGCACACTACTTCTCATATTCAAGAGGTTTCTCGTACTCAACTTCATAGCACTTCTGCCATGCTTTTGCATTTTGTTCTTGCAAATAAACGCTGTTAGCTTTTACAGACAAGCTTTTATCAGGATATATGACAGGCATTATGTGAAATTTAAATTTTTGCACAATCAGTCCATCTTTCCCCACTAAATCACTATCACTCATAGTCAAAAAACAGGGAATGACAGGCACACTATTTTTGGCTGCCAATACAAATGCACCGAGTTTTGTAGGGCGAGGTTTTTTATAGTGATGCCAAAGTGAACTTTCAGCAAAAATACATATTTTTTTCCCTCTTTTTAACCAGTATTGTACGGCATCAAAGCTATGCTTGTTGAGCTGTATATTTGTTTCGCTTACTGGAATTGTATTGCAATTTCTCATAAAAACACCTATCCAGCCTGGATACGTATAATTACTTTCTTTGATAACTTTAAATAATCTAAATTTAAAATAACCAAATTGCCTTCTAAATGCCAAATATGCCAAAAAGTGGTCGTATGGATGAACATGATTTAATGTAACAATAGCACCTCCATTTACACCGATTAAGTTTTGCATGCCTTGCACATCACATTTTGAATCAAATATTAGTACCTTTTTTTTTATTTCCCTATTTATATATGCTCTTGCTATTCGGTTGCTAAAAAACTGCTTAACTTTACTAAAAATTTTTTTGTTATACAAGTCTATTTTTTTAGGGTCAAGTGTGTCATAAGGAGGATCTTCTTCTACATCATCATTGAAAAGTCCAAGCTGTTCATATTCTTTTATTTTATTTTCTGTTTGTATTCTTCTCTGACTATCTCTATAATCCATAACTATATAATAACACAAAAATTCAAATATTTAAAGCAAATTTAAGCCTCAAAAAAATATTTATCATTTTGTTTCCAATTTTGCAATCACAACACTCATGTCATCTTGTACTCCATCTGATTTACCAGCACTGTCAAGTATGAGTTTGCACAGTTCTTCTGGTGACAAATGCTTGAAGTTAAAAATCAACTTTGCAAGACTTTGACCATCAAATCTGTCCGTTATGCCATCTGTTGCAAACACTACAAGGTCACCAGCTTTTAGCTTAATCTTTGTAACAATTGGCTTAGTTTCCGCCAACATTCCCATGGGCAATGACAATCCATTGATGATGACAGTTTTACTGTTTTGACACACTATAGATTTTGGAGACCCAAATTTAAAAATATCCAATGTATGCTCTTTTGTATCAAAAATTGCTATGTCCATAGATGAATAAAGTTCTTGTTCGGTTATCAACAGGTCATTTGTCAGCTGCAAAGCTGAAAATGTAGGCATATTTGTCAAAAATAATTTTTCTACCAACTGTGTACACTTTTTACTGATGCTAAAAGCTTGTTCTCCACTGCCCATTCCATCACATAAAGTCATCAAAAACTTGCCACCACCTAAATTTACAAAGTTGCTGTAATCGCCACAGACATCTCCTTTTGGCATAAAACTTTGCGCATATTTTACTGACAGTAGGTTATTTGTTCTAACTCTGTAAAGATACAAATAAACCACCCCCACTGCAAATACCAAAATACAACTGTCTATGCTAAACTTGTCAAAAAAAAGCCCAGATACCGCCACAGATACTGTACTTACCAAAACTTTGCTAAATTCGTTATTCCCAATAATGTACACAGACAGCGCTAATACACTGCTTAGTGCTACAAAATAATAGTCCTGGGAAGCTAAACTAGCACCAACCCCCAAAGCAAGTGAAAAGCAAAAGTGAGCATTTACATCTTTGCAAAATAGAACAACGACAGTAATAAAAATTACAAACGATTGTAAACCAATATAGGGAATCGTGTACAAAGACAACCCAACAACTGTGAGTATGGAGCAATATAGTAAAAATTTTTGTGTACTTTGTTTTTCCTCATTAAGTACCATTAAGTTACTGCATAAATAAAAAAAACCAAATGCGAGTACTCCATCTAAAATAACGAATTCAATTAACTTGACATCTAAGTACACAAAAGCCATATCAAGCAAAATTAGTAACAAAAAAGTAATTATTATTTTATACTTAGATTTATTCTTTAAAAAACAGGACAGTAATACAACACCCGATTGCAAAAAAAATAATAAACTGTAACTTTGATTGCCCGAACTTAAAAGTCTAGCGACCAAGTAAACAGGTACAAAAAAAATACCATTTGGCACAGCACAAACCAAACTCAACGCCCCGACTCCAAAGGGTTGAATGTTGAAAATTGTTCCAAAGGATACTATGAACAAAAATAAAATTTGACAGTATGTGTTACTTAGTTTTATTCTATACACTGGATACAGTATAACACAATATTATTAATACTTTTTGACATACTTTGTAAAAAATAAAATATTGCTGTCAAATTATTCTACTGTACCATTTTTTATCACAAATTTTTTAAAATGTTCTATACTGTCTAACAGTTCTTGCTCTATATGCGTAGCGGTGATGAGCGTTTGAGTAAATTTACAAAACTGTAAAAGTTTTTTACAGCGACTATTGTCCAACTCGCTCAATACATCATCCAATAAAAGTATGGGAGGTTCTCTATTTAAATCTGTCAGAATGTCAATTTCAGCCAACTTCAAACTTAGCGCAGCAGAGCGCTGTTGACCTTGGCTACCAAAACACCTTGCATCTGTGCCATTTAACAAAATCTGAATGTCGTCTTTGTGTGGTCTACTGTGTGTGTAGCCATGTTTTAAGTCTTTTACTCTGTCTGCATCTAATTGAGATTGGAGCGTCTGTTTAACTATATCTAAATCCTGTGAGTCTACTCCATGATATTTGACTGTCAATTCCTCTCTTGTATCACTCAAAGCAAAGTGTCTAACTTTTGCAAAACTTGCCAACCTATCTACAAAACCACGGCGATTTTTTGCAATTTTAGCGCCAATTTCTACAAATTGCTTGTCCCAGATAAACAGTTCATCATCACTCGCTCTTCCATTCTTTAACAACTTATTGCGCTGACTCAAAACTTTATTGAAATTATTTAGCGTGTAAAAATAGGTCTTTGACAACTGGCACAGCGCAATATCCATAAAACGACGTCGTTCATTTGGACCTTCTTTGACTATCCTCAACTCGTCCGGACTAAACAGCACCACGCTACAAACTCCCATCAGCTCACCCAATCGGACAACAGGAACCCCGCTAATTGAAACTCGCTTATTTGCCGTTCTATCCAAAACAATGTCCACACTTTCTTTGCCACGTTTTGAGTTTAATTTAACTTGCACTCTTGACTGTTTGCTTTCAATTTTTATCATCTCTTTATCTTTTGAGGTTCTAGCACTCTTGCCCACTCCACACAGGTACACAGCCTCTAACAAGCTGGTTTTACCCTGTGCATTGTCTCCCAAAATGAAATTTATACCATTTGCAAACTGCAATTTAGCATGTTGATAATTCCTAAAATTATCAATTTGTAGAGTTGATATATTCACTTAAATACATTATAACACAAAGTTGCTTCACACTCAACAATAATTGGTATCGTAAAAATACTTTGTGCATTTTTATATTACTCCATGCTGTCTGGCAAGTCATTTTCAAATAACACTACATAATTGCCCTCTATTGCTTTTAACATCTCAACAGCCTCAAAAAGTGTTTTAACAACTTGAACTTTAACTTTTTCATTTTCCTGTCTTATCCCATCAAAAATAAAATTTGCTCTACTACCTACCAAAAAGGCATAATCGCACACCTTTGCAATTTCTTTACCCAACTCCATATTTGTATTTTGAGTTTGTGTGCCCTGCTGTACAATTCCCGGTGTGATGATGACTTTTGCAAGGTCTTTAAACTGCCCCATCACTTCCAAAGCATTTTTTGCTCCAATTAAGTTGCTACTAAACGCATTATCGATTATTAGATTGCCATTATTTTGTATTAGTTGCAATCTGTGCGGTAAAGGCTGTACTCTCTGCAAAGTATTTTTCATTAGTTCGGTGTCATCAATGCCCATTTTAAACGCTACCGCACAACACATGGTCATCAAATGTGGTACATGTCTACCAAAAAGTGAAGAATGTACTTTAATTTTTTTTCCATTGAGAATCATGTCAAATGAAATTCCATTTTTACAAACTTCAATGTTGTCAGACATGGCAATGTCACTCTGTGTGCCCACGAATACAGCCTGTCTGTACCCATTTGCCCTTGCCCTAATATCAAAGTTACTTCCATCAAGTATGGCTATTCCATCTTGTTTTAGACCACTGATAATTTCAAACTTTGTATTTAAAACTTGCTCCAAGCTACCAAATGTATCTAGGTGCATATTCCCTACACTCACTATCATACAAAAATCAAGCCTAGCTATGTCCACAAGCTCCAAAATGTCACCTTTATACCTTGCACCCATTTCCAATATCAATACGTCATGGCTACTATTTAGTGTATTGTTTATCGTCTTTGTCAACCCCATAGGAGTGTTAAAACTGGAAGGAGATTTGCAGACATTAAACCTTGTCGACAAAATTTCACTCAAAATATTTTTTGCACTCGTCTTACCAAAGCTACCCGTTATGCCAATAATTTTTAAATTGGGAAACTGCGCCAATTTTATCTTGGCCTTTTTAATATACCTTTTACATATGAGTTTTTCTATTGGGGCATTCATAAAATTGGCAAACAATACAATGGGCATACAAAACAGAGGTAAAATGCCAATGTGAGAGTATAAAAAAATACCTGATGGAATAAAACTAAAAATCAAAACTAAAAAGACTATTGACAAAATTAAAGTAAAATAAAGTCTTTTTACTCTTGGCGTAAACTTTAAGGGAGTTTTTGATTTAACTTTTGTTATAACCAAAAAAAGCCAAGTTAGTATTACAAAAAATAAAAAACCTAAATATCTCCAACCAACAAAGTTTCCAAAACAAGCAACAAAAATTGACATACCCAATGTAGTCAAGAATGACAGAAAAAAATATCTATAAAAGTATGTGTACCCGCTATCTCTAAACCATGTCTTAAATTCGCGCATCTTGTACTGGCAGAGCTGCAACATCTGCACAGTTTTTTTGCTCAACGCAACCATAAAAACAGTGACAGTAACAAACATTATCACCGTTAGAACTCTCTCTATATTCCCATTTGCCCAAACTGTAAAATCAATATAACTCATGCATAAATTAAATAGACTTTAACAAAAGTCAAAAAATATCTCTGTACTGCCTAAAAAATTCTCGTGCGATTGCGGCAAATTTTGCCTGATGTTGCATATAGCTGTAATGCCCTGCGTTGTCCAAAACAATTAAACCACTACCTTTGATTTTTTTATGCAATTTTTTTGCCATATATAACGGAGTTGTATCGTCAAGTTTTCCCCAAACTATTAAAGTGTTTGCTGTAATTTGCTTAGCTTCTTCGTTTAAATATTGGTTCACAACTCTCACAAAGACTTCTTTCATTTGAGGAGAAAGTTTTTTGTAATCGCTAGAACCTGCATTTTTGGAGCTAATTCCCATTTTCTTTTTTAACTTATAGCTCCAAACTTTAAAGTAATAACGAATACTTCTCCGTGGTTTTAAGCCCGCTGCGCTGCACAATATCAATTTTTTGACCCTTGGATCTTTGCCCAAAATAATCCCTACTCTACCCCCAAAGCTGTGCCCAACTACATAGTACTCACCATAATCTAAGTTATCAAACAAAACTTTTACAGAATTAGCATAATCATATATTCCCCAAGATGATGGAGGCGCTTCGCTTTGACCAAAGCCTGCAAAATCTACGGTAATGACAGTGTGCCCACTTTCAATCATATTTTTTTCCAGTGCTTGAAAGCTTGCTCTGCTCCCTCCCCATCCATGCAATAAAACAATAGGTATGCCAAATCCCTGAACCAAATTGTGTCTAATATATTTTAATTTATCGTTATCTTCCAAAAATTGCTCCTGTTTTTTAAAAAAGGCCTAATGTCAACTGCATAGTGTACGCATCCATTCCATCATTATAGTATTGCTTGCGCAAGTCAATAACAAAAAATCCTAGCTTTTTATATAGAGAAATCGCTTTAAAATTCTGCACAGATACTTCCAAAAAAATTTTTTGCACACCGTTAATCTTGCAATGCTCTATCATGTGACTACACATAACAAATCCTATTCCTTGCCCTTGCAATTGTGGTGAAACGCCAATGCTTAAAAATTCTGCAATATCATCTATTAATTTGACACAATAATATCCTGCATTACTTTCATGCAAGAAAAACTGACTGCCTGACATAAATGACTCGTATACTAGATTGTATCCCCATGCATAATAGTTGCACTGCTGTTCAATATTGACAATCAGAGACAATTCATTAAATGACGCCAATCTCAACTTATGCATCACAAGCACCCCTTAATGGTTGAGGTCTTCTTATATACAATGGCTCAACATTAAAATGGTTACAAAATACATCACAATCACTCATGGCCTTAACGATTCTTTGTCCATCCAAATTTGATAGAGGGATACTGCCAAAAGCAGTGTCCGTCACAATTTTTTTGGGTTCAAACTTATCCATTAGTTTTTTCAAACAATCCTCACCAACCAAGCACTGGGGCTCATACAAAGTATGCTTACCGCTGTATACTGCTACAAAAAATACATCTTTGCCTCCGCCCACCACACTCATAATATTGTCTTTATTTGTGTCAATATATGCGTTTAACCTAAGCGATGTGACTGGAACAATTTTTGCACCAAAAACTTGGGAAAATGCTTTGATTGTGGCCACTCCTATACGCAAACCAGTAAAAGAACCAGGACCTATGCAAACTCCCATTGTGTCAAACTCACATAAGTCAGCGTTCATAGAGGAAAGCATATTGTCCAACAATGGCAAAAGTACAGTCATAGTACTGTTTTGTTCAAGACTACATTGATAGGACAGTAAACCTCTACATTTTACCATTAATTCTACATTTTTAGATGTGTTTATAAAAATCCAATTTTTTTCTGTTTTTTTTGTATCACTATACATTTTTTAATTGTCCACTAGTTATTTATTAACTCTATCATTCTTTTATACTCTTCACACTGTGTAATCTTTACAGTAAACTTAGGCTTTACATCAAGATACTCTGCCCACTCTATTAAACATATATTGCTTTGCTCTTGCAAAATTTCCTCAAATCCTAGATTTATCAAATTTTGACCTTGCAATCTGTACGCATCAATGTGTACCAAATTAAAATTTGTCCCTTTATAATGACAACAAAGCACAAATGATGGGCTTACAACCGTATTCTCAACTCCCAAACCAATGGCGACGCCTTTGGCAAAGACTGTCTTACCCACACCTACGTCACCTACCAAACTTACAATATCTCCCCCTTCCAAGCTTTGACTAAAAGATTTGGCAATTTTTAAAGTACATTCAGTACTATCTGAAACAAACTTCATTGTATTTAATTATAAAGTAAAATGCCAAAAAAGTCAATCATAAACAACTCACTTGACCAAAAACACAAAACAGGGTATACTATACTAAATAATGAAATTAAAATTTTTTAATACACTATCAAAAAGCAAAGAAAGCTTTAACCCCATTGGCTCTACTGTCAAAATGTACACTTGTGGACCTACGGTTTACAGTCACGCTCATATTGGCAATATGAGAGCCTATGTATTTATGGATACATTGCGACGCACTCTAAAATATTTTGGATACAATATATTTGGCGTACTAAACATTACAGACGTTGGACATCTGACGGATGATGGGGACTACGGTGATGACAAGATTACAAAAGCAGCTAAGCAGCAAAAAAAACAACCGTTGGAAATTGCAAAGTACTATACTGAAATATTTTTTAAAGACTTACAAACTCTAAATATAGACACTCCTGAAATCATAGCAAGGGCTACTGACCACATTGACGAAATGTTACAAATGTGTATTTCCCTAGTGAACAATGGCTTTGCTTATCAAACAGAGGATGGAATTTACTTTGACGTGTCAAAAGCAAACGAATACGGCAAACTAAGTGGCGATAAATCTGGCAACAAAGCAGGTGCAAGAGTAGATATAAACAGCCAAAAAAGGAATCCACAAGACTTTGCACTGTGGAAGATAGCCAAACCAAACCACATAATGCAATGGGATAGTCCATGGGGCGCTAGTTTCCCTGGCTGGCACATAGAGTGCAGTGCAATGGCGCACAAGTACTTAGGTACAACTTTTGACATTCACACAGGAGGCATAGACCATGTTCCTGTGCACCATGAAAATGAGATAGCACAGTCAGAAGCTTTCAACAACTGCAAACCTGCAAACTTTTGGATGCACAATGAATTTATCCAAGTAGATGGCGGCAAAATGTCAAAGAGTTTAGGTACTGTTTATACATTAAACGATTTAAAAGACAGAGGATTTTTTGCCATGCACTTTAAGTACTTTTGTCACACAACACACTATCGCAAAAAACTCAATTTCACATTCGAAGCGTTAAAGGCAGCAAACACCAGTTTTGACAGAGTTTTAGAAAGTCTAAGTCAACACCGTCAATCAAATATTAAGACGAATGTAGATGTATTAAAAGACTTTAAAACACAATTTGACAGTGCAATTGCTGATGACTTAAACATACCATTGGGATTGGGAGTTTTGCATACAATGTTGAAGTTACCCTATTCAATATCGGTCTTTGAGCTAGCACTACAATTTGATGCGGTACTGGGACTAGGGCTTAACACGGTACAAGTTAATGCACAAAAATGCAGTACTATCCCACAATCAATAGCGGACATCGCCAAAGCTCGCTGGCAATTTAAAATAGACAAGAACTTTATAAAAGCAGATGAGCTCAGAAAAGAAATTGAGCAAAAAGGATATAGCATAGTGGACCAAAAGGATAGCTATGAGATTCAATTATTAGATAAAAAGTAACTTAGTTTACAAAAAAATTATGATAAATAAAAAGATAATGATACTGACATCTTACTATACTGGTCGTGGACACGCCAGTATAACACAAGCCATTGAAAGCGAATTGAAAAAGCTAGGTGCAGACTATCTTGTTGTAGAAGCCGTTGATTTGTGTGGCAAAATTGTGCAAAAACGCTGTAAAAAATATGGCATAATCACCTCAAAAAAACCATGGTTATGGAAAATTGCTTATAATTTTAGCAATAAACACAAGTACATTGTCAATAAAATAATAAAAAGAAGTTGCAAAAAAAAATTTTTAATTAAACTAAAAGAAAACAAACCGGACATCATTCTCACTGTACACCCTATGTTTGTGGGTAGTATTCTTGACATTTTAAAGAAAGACTTTGAGGGGAAATTTTTTACACTGATAGCAGACTTAGTATCTATAAACTCTATGTGGTTTGATAAGCGCTCTCACTTAACTTTTTGTCCAACTTGTGAGTGCTATCAATTGGCAAAAAATGGTGGATTAAAGGAAAGTAATCTCGAACCATGTAAGCTACCAACAAGGCAATCTATTACAGAAATGGCAAAAACTGACCTCGATAAAAACAAAACATATCCTCAATTTAACAAATGTTTGATAATGTCAGGTGGTGAAGGTAGCGGCAATATGGACTGTATTATTGAAAATGTATTGCTAGCAAAAAATACAACCGTGACGGCAATTTGTGGCAAAAACAACATACTCTGTACAAAACTACAACAAAAATATTTTGGCAACGAAAGAGTTACAATCTGCGGATTTATACAAAACATGCATGAAGTTCTCTCACAACATGACATAGCAATAGTAAGAGGTAGTCCCAATGTATTGATGGAATGCATTAACTTAACTGTCCCTATAATTGTGACATCTGTCCTACCTGGGCAAGAAAAAGATAACGACACTTGGATAGAAAAAAACGGACTTGGACTCAAATGTCCAAACCCGTCCAATATACCACAGACAATAGAGAAATACCTACTCGACAACAAAACACTACTTTATCAAACTAAACAAAATCAAAGAGATTATAGAGAGCTTGACGCTGCAAAAAAAATTGTAGATACAATTTTTAATCTATAATAAATATAGCTGACAAAATGTGCTATCTCACCAAGCCTTCTACCCTTGTCCTTTACAATTTTTGCAACCTTTTTTATTGATTTAAATAATGCTGTGTGTTATAATATCAATATGTCACTTGCAAATCAATTAAACAAAGTAAAAAAGCTAGGTCAATATTTTTCTTCAATTGATTTATCTCATGTCTTTTGGTACAAAAGTATAGACTCTACAAACACAATTGCAAAGCAACTTGCGTCCACAGCCCCTCACTTTACAACTGTGATTGCAGACAACCAGACACGCGGGTATGGAAGATTAGGTAAGTCATTTTACAGCCCAAATGGGGGCGTATATTTTAGTATTGTTTTAAAAGACAAAGCTTTTATCCATTCAAATTCACTTTTAACAATTTTTGTTGCCTGTTGCGTTGCAAAAGTTCTGGATAGTATTTTAGGCGACAAAGTTAGGATAAAATGGCTAAACGATATCATGATAGAGGGAAAGAAAGTAGGAGGTATTTCTTGTGAAAGCAGAATGAAATCCAATGGAGACATAGAATGGATTGTCGTTGGCATAGGTATAAATGTCACAACAAATATAGGACAATTTGATGTGACCTTACAAGACAAAGTGAGTAGCTTAAAAGACTACTCAAAAACTAATTTAGATGGCTGTCATTTGATTGCAAAAATTTTGCAGGAGATTTTTACTGCAAAATTTTCTACTGATACGCTTATACCATTTTATTCAAGCAAGTTGTACTTTTTAAACCAAACTATAAAAGTACACAGTTTAAACTGTGAATACTCAGCAATTGCACATTCAGTCAATGACAACGGTCAACTGGTAGTAAAAAGAGGAAACGAATATATTGCACTAAGTAGCCAAACTATCAGTATTGTGACATAAAATTATCACTATGAATACACAACAAAAAGACAAAATTTTCCATAATATAAAAACGAATCATCTAACTCGGTGTGCCATATTTGTCAGCCTTTTGAGCCTGTCGTCACAGCTATCAATTTCTATGGGTCCTATACCCATGAACATGGCTACACTTATGGTTTTGTTGACTGGACTTTTATTAGGGACACTTTATGGAAGCTTATGTATTGCAATCTACTTGATTTTGGGAACATTAGGTTTGCCCATATTCTCCAATTTTGGCGGCGGAATTGGTCATATCATGGGACCTACTGGCGGTTTTTTACTTAGCTATCTGCCCGCTTGTTGCATTATGGGGCTTGCAAGTAAATACAAATACTCTAATAAACGACCAAAGAATTTTACCAGGCTTTTAATCATCATTTATTGCACTGTTGCAACCTTACTGATTTACACGATTGGAACAATTTGGTTTGCAAACTATACAAAAAAAACAATAGATCAAAGTCTAGTTTTAACAGTCTATCCCTTTTTGATAGGCGATGCTTTTAAAATAGCCATTTCCATAGTATTGCATGAAAAATTAACAAGGTTAAAAATATAATGCGCTGTTAGTTTTTTCATTAAAATCAATTTAACTCCACTATTGTTACGCCAACATCTCCCTCATTTAAAAAACCATATCTAAAAGACTTGACTTGTCTGTTCTGTTTTAAGTACTGATGTACTCCTCTACCCAAAACACCACTCCCCTTTCCGTGTACAATTTTTACATATCTTTGATTGTTGAAAATACATTGTGAAAAAAAACTTTGTATAGCAACTTTACTCTCATCTACTGTGCAACCAATCAACATTAACTCAACTTGTTGTTGAGCTATTTGTGTATCCCTTTTAGCTACCTGACTATTGGATTCTTTTTTGTTCTCTTTACGTTTTACGTTTTTATCATCAATAAGCTGCAAATTCGTTATGTCGCAATTGATAGTAGAAGTTCCAAAGGAAACTAAAATTTTATTTTTGCGTTTTATTTCTTTTACTGTACCCACAGTATTTAAGTCTGTCACCAAAACTTGGTCACCTTCTTTTATTTGACTGACTGTCAAATCAGATTTTTTTGACGGTTTTGCCAATAAACTGTCCACTCTGCTGTTTAGTTTTCTAGCTTCAAACAACGCTTTTTCGTCAGAAATATCTTTAATTTGATTCAATTGTTGTATGACAAGCTTTATTTGATGCTTACAATCTTGTACAAGTTGTTCTTTTATGCTGTCAGCTTTTGAAACGATCTGTTCATTCTTTTTTGTCCAAACTTGTTTTTGTCTCTCAATTTCCACTAGTTTGCTGTCTATTTGAGAATTTTTTATTTCAATCTCCTGCAACTGTCTATCCATACTAGCTGCCTTGACATGCATATTAGACAAAAGTTGATTAAACTTGATACTTTCTTGTGATAAGTTTTTAAAAGCATCTTGTATTACCTGTTGGGGCAAACCTAGCCTACTTGCAATATTCAATGCAAAACTAGTTCCCGGTAAATCCATTGCTAGACGATATGTCGGCTTTAATGTACTTTGATCAAACTCAAAAGATGCATTTGAGATACTTTGATTTGCAGTTGCATATTCTTTTAACTGGTTAAAGTGAGTAGTGATTACCGTTGTACACTGTAAATTGTTTATATACTTTATTATACCTAGAGCCAAAGCTGCCCCTTCTTGCGGGTCTGTGCCTGTTCCCAACTCATCAAGCAATACAAGAGATTTGTTGCTAGCACTTTGCAAAATAAATTTGACTTTTTTTATATAGGCAGAAAAACTAGACAATGATTGCTCAATGCTCTGTCCATCTCCTATAATACAAAAAACATAATCAAAAATACTTATTGTACTTTCTTTTTCGCAAGGCAAAAAGATACCACAACTTGACATTAAACTAAAAAGTCCCAAAAGCTTTAATGCCACGGTTTTACCACCAGTATTAGGTCCTGATATCAACAGTATAGAAGTTTTACCGCCTACTTTTATATCTATTGGCACAACGGTCTTGCTATCCAAAAGAGGATGCCTCGCCTTTTGCAACTCAATAATGCCAAAAGTATTCAAATTTGGTCTGGTTGAGTTTGTATCCATTGCATATTGTGCTTTTGCAAAAACGCAATCTAACTGTACACAAGCACCAAATGCTCGTTCTATTTGCTTGACATCTTTTGCTACCAATCGAGAAAGTTGTCTAAGGATAAAGTCAATCTCTATGCCTTCTTGTACTTTTAGCTGTATCAATGCATTATTTTCTTTTACTATCTCATAAGGCTCAATAAATACAGTAGATAGAGAATCTGACTGGTCATGTAAAAGTCCTTGTACACTTGTCTTAAACTCCGCTTTTATTGGAAGTACAAACCTGTCGTTGCGAATAGTCACTATACTGTCTTGTAGATATTTAGCACAAGACCCATTCATCAATCTTTGAAGTTTTTGTAACAGCTCATTTTTGACATATTTAAGCTCGCTTCTAATTTTTTGCAACTTGTCGCTTGCGCTGTCTTTCAACTGTTGTCCATCCAATGCAGATAAGATGTGTTCTTTTAATTCTGTCAGGTCTTCAACATGGGTAAATATGCCCTGCAAGTTTTTTATACTTTCTAAAGACTCGATTGTCTTACTTGCACTATTTGCCACTGACAGCACTTGTGCAACTTCTATCAACTCACTCACACAAGCGACACTGCCCAATGAACATTTTTGCAAATATGCCTTAATGTCTTCAAATTTTTTTAATGGATGCAGATTTAATTGCAATACAAATATTGCTTCACTGACAGCATCCAACTGCTGTTTAACTTGCTCAATATCCGTGCAAGGCTGCAAGTTTAAAACAAGTTTCTGACCGGGTTGGGAAACACAACGCAAAGCAACCTGTTGCAACAAAGTTTCAAACTGCAAAATCTCAAATGAACTATGCTCACAGTAAACATTAGAATTTGCGTCTTTAAATTCAATTTTTGACGGAAAATTGGACTCAATTTTCCCATTATCTAAGCTTAGCATCAAAGTTTTCTTGCAAGGTCAACAAGACATTGTTCATAGTATTTGCAATTTCTTTATCTGTAAGAGTCTTATCAGCTTTTAACTCAAATTTAAGGGACACACTCTTACACTCACTTGGTACCTGCTCTCCTTTGTAAATGTCTAAAAGTGTTATTTTTGTGGGAAATTCGCAAGTTCGCAAAGCTAAATGCACAATGTCTCCAACTGCAATTGAGTTTTTTACTATAATGCTCAAATCTCTTTCCACAGTGGGATATTTTGAAATTGGCACAAATTGAATGTCCTTTCTTATAGAAAATAAAATATCATCTACAAAAATTTCTGCCAATACTACTTTTTTATCAATGTCAAAGTTATCTAAAATAAGAGGATGTATTTGCCCTACTGTGCCATAGAACTGGTCGTTGAGAGCTATATCAACACTTGAATACGGATTGAAGTATGGAACAATGCTGGCAGAAAAATCACAGCGTTCAAAACCTAACAGCGACATACAGAGTGCTTTTATCTCAAAAAAATCTCTATCTGTTGCGGCTATACAAAGCATGTTTCTTTCTATATAATTATTTTCTGTGTCCTTTGTATAAGTCTTAGCAAACTCAAATAGAGCTAAATTTTTGTTTTTCCTATTTAGATTTGTTTTGATGGTGTTGAGCATACTCAAAGCAAGTTGGTCACGCAGACTGTCCTGCTGCATATTTAAAGGATTTTTAATTTTTACAGTACTGTCCTTAATGCCCATTTTTTTAAAACATGAACTGTCCACAAAACTGTATGTTATCGTTTCAAAAAAACCGTGAGCTATCAAAATATTGCTCAACCTTACTCTATTTTCATAATAGCTACCCTGTTGCCCAATACATTTAGTTACAAAATTACTGTGCTTACTGTCCAGTTTATCGTATCCATAAAATCTAATAATTTCCTCACTCAAATCAGTAAAATTTTCTATATCCACTCTCCACTGCGGAACTTCAACTTTTATTGACTGCTTATTGACTGTCACCAAAAAACCTAGACTTGTCAAAATTTTTACCATTTGTTTTTGTGGTATCTTTATGCCTATCAAACTGTTTATCTCACTGTCAGAGGTGACAATACTAATTTTTTTGGGCTTTTGTTTAAAGCGGTCTACATTGCCTATTTTGCAAATACTACCCATTTTAAATTTATCTATCAGATGTAAAGCTCGCTTCAATCCAAATTCTACACTAAAAAAACTTACCCCCTTTTCAAATCTACTACTGCTATCCGTTCTCAATCCCAAATTTTTGCCGCACCTTCTTATGTGACTCCTAGAAAAAGTTGCAGCCTCTAAAAATACATTTTGTGTGTCTTTTTGCGTTGCACCTTCTTTGCACCCTATAATGCCTGCTATTGCCAAAACTTTTGAAGGAGTACCCACAACTACTGTACTGTCATCAATGCAATAATTCTTATCATTTAGTGCCAAAACTTGCTGTTCTTTGTGACCACAACTGACAGATATACCATCCTTGACAGATGAAAGGTCAAAAGAATGTAACGGCTGACCTGTCTCTATCAGTACATAGTTTGTAATGTCGACTATACTATTGTAAACATTAACACCCAATTTTTTTAGCCTGTGAGCTATCATGCGTGGGACAGTGTTCTTTTCTACTTTTATGACTTGCCCCATATATCTGTTGCATACAGAGAAATCTACATTTATTGATGGGGTTATTAGAGTTGTACTTGTTGTCTTGTAGTCTAAACTAGGCACTTTCACTGTCTTGTTATACAGAGCAGCAATCTCCCTTGCCATACCAAATACACTTTGACAATCTGACCTATTTGCAGGCACTGCAATGTCTAAAATGTAATCATCAAGACCCAAAACTAAACTTATAGGAGTTCCCAATGCAAAGGCAAACTTGTCATTTCCTAAAATAAAAATACCATCTTCAACAGAGTCAGACAGCCCTAGTTCATCTTTTGAGCACAACATACCTTGACTCTCTACGCCCCTAAGCTCTCCACACTTAATGACTTTTCCATTGGGCAACACTGCTTTGTCCAGTGCCACGGGTATAAAGTCATGTACAGAGACATTGGTAGCTCCCGTGATAATTTTCAATTTTTTATCACCGACATCAATATCACACACAACAAGTCTGTCAGCATTTGGATGTTTATGAATTCCACAAATTTTGCCCAAAACAACATTGGTAATTGCACCAGCATTGATTATATCTTCTACTTCAAAACCTATATTTGCTAGTTTTTTTGACAGAACAGTCACATCATCACTAACTTTTACAAAATCATTTAACCACGACATCAATAACTTCATTTAATATCTCCTAAAAACTATTGCGTTTAACGACTAAATGCGTTTACGACTAAAATTGAATCATACTATCAAACAACTAAACACAATTTACAAACTGTGACAAAAATCTTATATCATTTTCAAACAATATTCTCATGTCATCTATTCCATTTACAATATCCGTTATGCGTTCAACACCTATTCCAAATGCAAAACCTGTGTAAACTTTACTAGAAATTCCACAGTTTTCCAAAACTTTTTTATTTACCATACCTGCACCCAAGATTTCTATCCAACCGGTTCCTTTGCAAACTTTACACCCATCATTGCATTTGCATTGTGCATCCACTTCTACAGACGGTTCTGTAAAAGGAAAATAAGAAGGTCTAAATCTTATACTGGTAGTTTGACCAAAAATGTGCTTTGCAAAATTTTCTAAAACAAATTTTAAATCACACATTGACAAATTTTTGTCAATTACAAGTCCTTCTATTTGGTGAAACTGTGGCGAATGTGTAGCATCAGGTTGGTCAGCTCTGTAAACTTTACCAGGAGATAAAATACTAAAAGGCGGTTTAACCGACTGCATTGCACGAACTTGACCATTTGATGTGTGTGAACGAAGCAAGTGCGTGTCGTCAATAAAAAAAGTATCCTGCATATCTCTTGCGGGGTGGTCTGCAACCACATTTAATGCTTCAAAATTATAGTACTCCGTATCTATCTCCGGACTGTGGTACACTGTAAACCCAAGTTTAACAAAAAACTGCACAATGCGATTTGACATCAATGTGACAGGGTGACTTGCGCCTACTTGTTTTAGTGGTCTTTCGATAGAAAGGTCCAATTTTTCTGCTTGCAAAGACTGGTTGATTTCTTTTAGTTTTAGCTGTGTCTGTTTTGTGTCAAATGCGTTTTCCAGCATGACTTTGGCATCATTGACAACCTTACCCAAATTGGCTCTCTGCTCGCCACTAAACTCTCTCAATCCTTTAAGCAAGTTTGTAATACTTCCACTCTTGCCTAAAATTGAAACTCTCAACTCGTATAATTGTGCAGTGCTATCCGTGACGCTGATGTCCACCAAAGCACTTTGCACCAAATTGTTCAAATCTTTTTGCATACGAATATTATATCACAAAAAAGTTTTAACTAAAAACAAAAACGCATACTTTGAAAAAAAAGTTTTTGTTTTTTTAAGTTATCCGTTGGTTTTGCACTGTTAAAATTTTGTGGTTTAACAACTTAAACAAATGAAATGTACAATATGAACACAAGCAGTAAAAAGTCATATATAACAAAAAAACTACAAACTGAAACATACCAACTCCTACTTTACGCTTTATATCATCAATAAAATCAATGGAGAAGCTTAAAAAGTTTGCATAATTTTCTTGCAATATATTGGCAAAAGTGACGATGACTATCAAATTTAACATATAAATTCCACCTGCAAATACAATGTCCTTTTTTCTAAAAATGTAGGGCTGTAAAATTAGAATTGCTAAAAAAAACAGTACAATTACATAATGGAAAATTACGGTCACCACATCTACATAGTCATACTTTCCCTCTACTATATTTTCCGCTGACCAACCGATAACTGGGTAAGGAGCGACAAACATCACAACCGTAATAATAAATCCCAGAACGTATGACATTGCCCAAAATATATTACTCACTTTGCTCCCTTGTTTAAAAAAAACTGCCAAAGGTACAGAAAGTAAAAATATACTACATACATGTAATGGCAAAGACCAAAAGTCATAGCTATCTTTTGTAAATTCTATTGCTTGTTTAATAATCTCCATCAAGACGAAACAACTTGCAAAAATATAAAAAAGAACAAACCTTGACTTTTTTGACTTGTTTTTATAAAATGATACTATACCTAATGACAGAATTGCCAAAGCTATAAATGCAAAAATAAAAACTATAAATGTATATTTTGTGTACAGCAAAAACCTCTCCCTTAATCAAGTAAAGCGACTAGTTTAATAAGTACAACTTTGCAAAATTTGCAAAGTTGAATCCAGCACAAAAATCATATATCTAGATCTTTTACTAGTTTAGCATTATCTTCAATAAATTTACGCCTAAGTTCAGGAACTTCTCCCATAAGTATACTAAATATACTGTCAGCCTCAAAAGCATCATCCATGTTTACGTGCAGTAATGTTCGGCTAGCAGGGTTCATCGTGGTATTCCACAACTGATCAGAATTCATTTCACCCAAACCTTTGTATCTTTGTATGTCCGAACCTTTCCGACCCATTTTGTCCAAAATTTGGTCCAACTCTTTATCACTATAACAGTACTCAATCTGTCGACCTCGTGATACTTTGTACAGTGGTGGTTGTGCAATGTACACATGACCTTTTTCTACAAGTGGCTTCATATATCTAAAAAAGAAAGTAAGCAACAGTATTCTAATGTGACTGCCGTCCACGTCTGCGTCTGTCATAATGATAATCTTACTGTAACGCAACTTATTTTGATCAAAATCTTCGCCAATGCCGCAACCAAAAGCTGTAATCATAGCTTTGATTTCTCCATTTTCTAAGACTTTGCCCAATCGTGACTTTTCCACATTTAAAATTTTACCTCGCAAAGGTAAAATAGCTTGAAATCTCCTGTCTCTACCTTGCTTTGCCGTACCGCCTGCACTATCCCCCTCCACTATATAAATCTCTGTATCCGTAGGATCTCTGTCCGTACAGTCAGCAAGTTTTCCAGGCAACGTAGTACTCTCCAAAGCACCTTTCCGCCTAGTTAGCTCTCTTGCTGACCTAGCGGCTTCTCTTGCTCTCTGTGCTGTAATGCCTTTTAGAACAAGTTCTTTTGCGTCTTTTGGATTTTCTTCTAGATATGTGCCTAAACCGTCAACTACCGCTTTTTCCACAGCTGGTCGCATTTCACTGTTCCCCAGCTTTGTCTTTGTTTGCCCTTCAAATTGAGGGTCGCTCAACTTTACACTGATAACCGCGGTTAAGCCTTCTCGCACGTCATCCCCTGTCAGTTTTTCTGTATCTTTTAGTATCCCTTGCTTTTGAGCATAATCATTGATGACTTTTGTCAAAGCATTTTTTAAACCTGTGAGGTGTGTTCCGCCTTCTTCTGTATTGATGTTGTTGGCGTAACTGTACACAAGCTCACTGTACCCATCATTGTACTGCAAGGCAACTTCTACTTCACCCTCTCTGTACTTTTTTTGCACATAAATCGGCTTTTCAAACATTGCTGTTTTGGTCCTATTTAAATACTCCACAAAGTCCATTATCCCATTGTCAAACTGAAAAACTTCCTTGCGTTCTCTACCTGGTCTACTGTCTTGCAACACAACTTTTAAACCTTTATTAAGGTATGCTACTTCTCTCATACGACTGCGCACAGTGTCATAAGTGAAATTTGTAGTCTCAAATATATCAGAGTCAGGAAAAAATACAACCTTTGTTCCAGTCTTACTTGCATGACCAACTTCTGCTAATGGACGCATTGGTACACCACGGTTGTACTTTTGTCTATACAACTTACCATCTTGACATACTTCTACTTCCAACCATTCGCTCAATGCATTGACGACAGATAGTCCCACTCCGTGCAAGCCTCCTGAAACCTTGTAGCCTCCACCACCAAATTTACCACCAGCATGCAACTTTGTCAAAACGACCTCTACTGTGGATATTTTCTCCTTAGCATGTATGCCAACTGGAATGCCTCTGCCATTGTCAATAACGGACACTGCACCTTCTTTGGTTATCTCAACCTCTACCGTATCACAGTGTCCTGCCATAGCTTCGTCTACAGAGTTGTCAACCAACTCTACAATCAAGTGATGCAACCCTCGCTCATCAGTACTGCCAATGTACATGCCTGGTCGTTTTCTAACAGGGTCTAGTCCCTCTAATACAGTGATACTTGATTGATCGTATTTAGTTTTAACTTTGTCTGCCATAATTAAATTATATCATAAATAGCGTATTTTGGCAAACTATTTTTGCAATTATATGTTTATTTGACAAATAAACAATACCCTATTTATACAACCTTGTTCATTGCTAAGCCGAGTTTTTAATAAAAAACTATCTGCCTTTTATTTTAAAAAGCAGATAGTTTAAGCAACATATTCACATCTCTATTGGAGCTTTTAACAAAAGCAATTCAAGTCCCTTGTTTAGAGCATTTTTTGTCAAATTTATAATCCTTAAACGAGAATTTGCTAAGTCACTCTGCTCCCCCACTATGCGGTTGGATAAATAAAATCTATTAAAATTTTGAGCAATATCCAGCAAAAGTCTAGAAAGTATACTAGGTTCATATTTTTCACAAGCTAGCTTTACTGTGTCATTAAATCGCGCTATAAGTTTAACAAGTTCAAAAGTATCACTGTCCACATCTTTAAATTTAAAGTTTTTAATATCCAATTTTTTTATTCCGGCTTGGTCTGCTTTTCTGATAATACTACAACACCTTGCATGAGTATACATCAAATACGGTGCAGTTTCACCTTCAAATTCCAAAGCTTTATCAATGTCAAATATGATATCTTTAATTCTTCCGTTTGACAATGCACCAAACACTATTGCACCTACACCTACACTTTGAGCGACTGTTTCCTTTTCAGTCAAATTAGGATTTTTTTGCTCAATTGTATGCAAAGCTTTTTGTACAGCTTCGTCAAGCACTTTGGATAAATACATTACATTGCCTTTGCGTGTAGACAAACTACCTCCATCTTTTAAGCTGACCATACCAAATTGAACATGCACACAGTCGTCAACCCAATCCCTACCCATCAATTTTAGCGTGGAAAAAACTTGACTAAAATGCAAATTTTGTTGATAGGCAACTACATAGAGATTTTTGTAAAAATTGTATGTTTTTTTACGGTAAATAGCTGTAGCCAAATCTCTAGTCGCATACAGCGAAGCGCCGTCTGACCGCAATACAAGTAAGGGTGGTCTATTTTCTCCCACTTCCACTACCATTGCACCATCACTTTGTACCAGCAAATTTTTTTGCTTTAATTCATCTACTACAGGCTGAATTTTGTCATTATAAAAACTTTCACCATTATAACTGTCAAACACTACTCCCAACTTGTCATAAGTTTTTTGCACTTCTTTTAAAGTTATTTGTTTAAACATATCAAATAACTGCAAAGCCTCCTTGTCACCCTGCTCTAGCTTTAAAAAGTAAACTCTTGCCCTTTCATCAAGTGTCTTATCTTTTTCTGCTTCTGCGTGAAATCTAACATACAAATCCAAAAGACTGCTTATTCCTCGCTTATCTAAGTCGTCATCATCTCCCCACATCTCATACGCACACAGTAATTTGCCAAACTGTGTACCCCAATCCCCCAAGTGATTGATTCCCACAACTTTAAAGCCCAAATAAGTAAACATACGATACAAAGAACCACCAATGACAGTAGATGACAAGTGTCCTATATGAAAAGGTTTTGCAATATTTATACTACTATAATCTATACAGATGGTCTTACCAGCACCAAATTTTAAGTTATCAAAACTCACAGTGTTGACAGCTGATTCTACAAACTTATCTCTATCTAAGAAAAAGTTTAAATAGCCACTTTGAGCCTGCACCTTATTTATCGCTTTATCTTTGAATTTTGTAGCTAGCTCACTTGCAATCACATTTGGAGCCTTTTTTAATTCCTTTGATAACTTAAAACAAGGGAAAGCAAAATCTCCCATTTTGCTGTCAGATGGTATCTCTACATTACCCTCTACTAAATGAGCATTCATTGAAGCATTTTTTATTATAAGTTTTTCTATATATTTTTTATCTATCATTTTTTTATTTTATATTTGCAAATGCAAATTGGTCAATATATTTCACTAGACTTGGCTTAATTTTTCAAGTTTAACTTCAAACATTAAATCTAAACAGCATTACATCTCCATCTTTCACGACATAGTCTTTACCTTCTGACCTGTACTTGCCATTATTTTTGCAAGAAACAATACTGCCATATAAACACAAATCATCATAGGATACAACTTCTGCTCTAATAAAGCCTCTCTCAAAGTCAGAGTGTATTTCGCCTGCTGCTTGCGGTGCTTTTGTCCCTTTTTTTATGGTCCAAGAATGAACTTCTTTTTCTCCCGCTGTCAAAAAACTTATAAGACCCAAAGTTTTATAACCGCACTTGACTATTCTACTCAATCCACTTTCTCCTAAACCCAATTCCGCTATAAAAGATTGTCTTTCTTGTTTAGGCAACTGTGCTATCTCATATTCTAATTTAGCACTTATTGATGCCGTTTCTGCTCCCTTAATTTTTGCATACTCGGCGACAGAGGATACAAAACTGTTTTGATGAAGGTCTTTTTCAAACTCTGCAACGTTACAGCAGTAAATTACAGGCTTTGCTGTAATGAAAAAAAAGCTTTTCAAAATTGCCTTTTTAGCTTCATCAAAATTCTTAGCAACTTCCATGCAAAAGTGACCACTGTTTAGTCCACTTAACAATTCTTGCAAAACGTCGCATTCAAGTGCACTATTTTTATCTCCACCCTTACAAGCCTTTTGTGCTTTATCCAACCTTTTGTTGGCACTTTCTATATCTGCCAATATGAGCTCAGTATTGATAGTTTCTATATCTCTCACTGGGTCTACTGTACTGTCTATGTGAGTAATATTACTGTCATCAAAACACCGCACGACATGAAGCATGGCATCTACTTCTCTTATATTTGCCAAAAATTTATTGCCCAATCCCTCACCTTTGCTAGCACCTTTCACCAGTCCTGCAATATCAACAAATTCCAAAAGGCTAGGTATCACTTTCTTTGTGCTGTACATTTTAGCCAAAGTATCCAATCTCTCATCAGCGACTGGCACACTCCCTACATTGGGTTCAATGGTACAAAAAGGATAATTTGCACACTCTGCTGTACATTCAGTTATTGCATTAAACAGAGTACTTTTGCCAACATTGGGCAAACCTATAATCCCTAACTTCATGGTAGAATTATTCTATAAATTTGCTTAAATAGCAAGTGTTTTTATAATTTCAGTCAAACTAACTAGACATTTTTGATATTACTCACTCCTCAAAGCCAAAACGGGATCTTTTTTTGCTGCAGCTTTTGAAGGCATAAATCCAGAAATTAGAGTGATAACTGTACTTACACCCAACAACAAAAGTATGTGCCACCATGCAACAACAGCAAGACCAGACATATCGGCAAATATTGCCAACAGCCAACCTGCAAGCATAGATAAAAAGAAAGTTGAAACCACGCCCACAAGTCCAGACATCAACCCTAGTATTAAGTTTTCTGCGTTAAACAACCGCGTGACATCTTTTTTTCTTGCACCTATACTTCGCAAGATTCCAATCTCTTTTGTGCGTTCCAAAACTGAAATACTCGTTATGATTGCAATCATAACTGCGGATACAATTAACGACACAGCCGTAAACCCTATTAACACAACGCTGACTATGTTTATAAACTGCGACATAAAACTTGCAATCATTTCTACTAAGTCAACCGCATTGATTCTGTCTTTGACTTCTTTGTCACGGTTGAATTGGTCAACCGCATGGATTATGTTTTGTTTATTTTGATAATTATTTGCAAACAAATGTATTTCTAGCGGAATGTCACCCATTCCCCCAAATTGTCGAAATACCAATTCCCATCTAAACTCCGCTGTATTTTTTACGACATAAAACTGATTGTTGAGCGGAATAGTAGCTGTATTGTTGTCAGCAAACACAAAGTCATCTCCACTCAATTGAGACTTTACTTGAATTGGTCTAATAATTTTACCGTAATTATCTTTTTTTTGTAATTTCATCCACTCAACAATTTGACTATTTTGATTTAATTGCTGCATGTGCGTGTAAAGTTTTCCGTGCAAAGCTATTCCAGGGGTTAGCACTCCACTTTTTCTGCCTTCTCTCAATCTAATAATGCCGCTAACTTTTAGCTGTACTCCACCATTTGCTAAAAACTCTTCATCACTTAAATTTAAATCTTGTGTATTCTTATATGCGAATGGAGGTAACAACAAACTGTCTTTTTGTTCGTCATAATTTAGTATTTGCTCGTTGTTGTATACACGCAAGTTGGCACTAAGAATTTTCTCACTGTCAATCACCTGTGTTGACGTATCTGTCAAAGACAATAATCCCAACATTTTTGCCAAATCGTCATTTATTGTCCCATCATTGTTCAACACGACTGCTATCTGATTAAAATTGTTTGGTATAGTACCATACAACAGTTCAAATTGAGAACTCACCAAATCTAGATTATTGGGCATTCGCTGAACAGTAGCTAGGCCAAAGCTTACAATACCTCCCAAATTTACACTGCCCATACCGTCATTTAAAGTGTTGTTAATCAGTTGCCATCCAAAAGGCTTAGAATTTACATACACAGGGACATGAATACCCGTACTGATTATCCTATCATTCAACCAATCTTTTTCTATTCCATTGCCATATGTGTTTAAAGCAAAGTCCATTCCCTGTTTACTTAGGCGTATTCTCTCACGCGGTGGTGTAGTTTGGTTGACGCCTATATCTCCTCTGCCATACCCTCCAATTACATCGCCCACATAATCTGAAATTGTAATTGGACTACTCTCTGCTTCCGCCCTTGTCATATCTTCGATGTATGTTCCTAAACCGTTTGAGAGCGCCAATATTAGCCCTATCCCTATGATACCTATTGCACTGGCTATAGATGTCAGTATGCCTCGTTTTTTCTTTGTTAAAAGATTTTGTCCAGATAACTTTACAGAAGTAAAAAAAGACATAGATGATTTTTTTACATTCAACTCTTTTTTATCTTCTATTATATTATCTGATGTACTGTCCACTTTATCTGTAATGTCCGCTACATCACCTAATATCTTTTTTGAATTTTGAGTATTTTCATCTTCAAAATAAGGATTGCTGTCACTGGACAAAACGCCATCTTTAAGCTGGATTATCCTTGTACTAAAATTTTGTGCCAATTCTGAATTGTGCGTGACCATTATCACAAGCTTGTCCTTTGCAATCCTTTTAATCAGTTGCATAATTTGCTCACTTGTGTTTGTGTCAAGTGCCCCAGTAGGCTCATCCATCAATAGTATTTCTGGACTATTGACAATTGCACGAGCAATGGCCACTCTCTGCATCTGACCACCAGACAGTTGATTGGGTCGCTTTTTTATATGCTCTCTCAATCCTACCGAAGTTAAAGCTTCTATCGCTCTACTGCGACGGGAAGTAGCAGAAATTCCTGCAATACTCAAAGCTATCTCTACATTACCTAAAACCGTCAGTTGAGGTATCAGGTTGTAGCTTTGAAACACAAATCCCACTTTTTTATTGCGATAATTGTCCCAGTCACTGTCTTGGTAATTTTTTGTAGAAACGCCTTCAATTATCAAATCACCACTTGTATATCTATCAAGCCCCCCTATAATATTCATCGTTGTAGTCTTGCCACAGCCAGAAGGACCTAGTATAGACACAAACTCACTGCGTCTAAACTGCAAGTTCAAATTACTGACAGCAGAAAAAGTGTTGCCTGCTAGTGTATAATTTTTTGTGATGTTTTGTAACTTTAACAAAATTGCTCCTTAGAATACAAAGTTATTTTAACAAAATTAGGCAATTTTCCTCTGTTCAACCCTATTTTTTTCATCATTGTTGTACCTGTAATTGTCCCAAAATTTGGAATATTCTGAAACAATAATTGGCAAAATTGACAAACCTATGGTTATCAACCAATTTTTAATTCCCAAATTTGCAGTCATATGCAAACTTGAATTTAAACCTGGAATGACAACAAAAGCTACGAATAATAAAAGCATTGCTACAACGCTTATCAACAGTTGACGATTCCCTTTAAATCCTTTTTTAAATACGCTTTTTCTGCTTCGGACAGTCAAGACATGAATGATACTAGTCCAACCAAGCACCAAAAATGTCATAGTTTGCCCAATCTTATGATTGTCACCTACACCAGGTTGATTTTTAGAACCTATATAGTAGGCAAGCAAACCGACAATAGTAAATGCCAATGATTGCTGTATGATAGCTTGCAATAGTCCACCACCAAAAAAGCTCTCCGAACGGTTAAATGGTTTGCGTTTCATTATCCTACTGTCCGAACGCTCTTTGCAAAGTGCCAAACCAGGAACGCCATCACCCAACACATTTACCAGCAATAACATGACAGGAGTGACAGGCAACCACCAAATTACATTGCCATTGTTGTCCGTTTGCCTAAACAACAACACGCCAAATAGCATTATGAAAATTTCTGATAAATTACAAGCGATTAAAAAGTAAATCGCTTTTCTAATATTTGCAAAGATATTTCTACCTTCTGCCACTGCCTCTACTATTGTACTAAACTTGTCATCTAAAAGCACCATATCAGAAGCAGACTTTGCCACTTCTGTACCCGTAACACCCATTGCTACGCCTACGTCAGCAGCTTTAAGTGCAGGAGCGTCATTTACTCCATCTCCTGTCATGCTGACGACAGCACCCAATTTTTGCCATGCTTGCACAATGCGTATTTTGTCTTCGGGGGATACTCTTGCATATACGCTGTAAAATTCCACACTGTTGTACAGTTCGTCATCGGTCATCTTGTGTAATTCTTGACCAGAAATAACACCCTCTTTGTGTGCTATTATCCCCAAATCTCTGGCAATTGCTGTTGCGGTAGAAGCGTGGTCACCTGTAATCATAATCGTGCGTATCCCTGCATTCTTTGCCAGTGCAATAGATTTACGCACCTCTGGTCTTGGTGGATCTATAATACCTACAAAACC
Source organism: Clostridiales bacterium (assembly GCA_031286385.1). GTDB lineage: Bacteria > Bacillota > Clostridia > Christensenellales > Pumilibacteraceae > WRGC01. Next base: position 33,178 of record JAITUJ010000064.1, read on the forward strand.
TTCAAATACAAGCTCTCGTTCAATATCTTTTAACTGACTTTTTGAAGGTACGCTGTCCAAAGTCCTTGTAGCAAGTGCAATTACACGCAAAGCGTCTCCTGTAAAAGTATCGTGTACAGTATCCATGTGCTTGCGCTGTTCTACATAGTTTATAGAGTAAGGAATGCGGTCAAATGCGCCTTTTGTCAAGACTAAATACTTGTCATCTTGTGTTTTCACTACTACAGTCATCATCTTTCTTGACGAACTAAAAGGTATCTCTGCAACTCTCTTAAATTTGGCTTTTAAGTCTTTTACATCAATTTGCTTTTTTAATGCCAGTCTAATCAAGGCACTTTCTGTCGGGTCACCCAACACAGTGTCTGTTCCATCTTCTTTTTTTTGCACAGTAGCATTTGTACACAGCAAAAACTTTTGCAAAAACTCTATTTGATTTTCATTCAAACTATCTTCATCACTTGCTATCTCGTCCCCATATCTCCATATTCTAGTTACAGTCATTTTGTTTTGTGTGAGTGTGCCCGTCTTGTCACTACAAATTACGCTTGTAGAACCCAAAGTTTCTACGGATGGCAACTTACGGACAAGTGCTTTTTTGCTAGCCATAACCTTTATACCTTGAATCAAAATTAAAGTGACTATTATTGCCAAAGTTTCTGGTACGGCAGCAACGGCAAGTGTAATGACCATTAACGACAAATGCCAGCCATTTTGTTTTTGTGCTATTCCAAGTGCCAACATGCACAAAGCAGCAAGGATAGCTATGCCACATACCACTCTTGCCAATTTATCTAAGCGCACTTGTAGAGGGGTCTTTCGCTTTTTAGTTTGACTCAAATACTTTGCAATCTTACCTATCTCTGTGTTCATACCGGTAGAGAGTACAAGCGCCTTGGCATTTCCACCTGCAATTAAACAACCGCTAAATAGCATGTTCTTTTGGTCACCCAACGGAGCATCTACAATATCCAAAACATCACTGCTCTTTTTTATGGGTTCTGACTCACCTGTCAAACTTGACTCATCTACCAAAAATTCTGTACAGTCAATTACCCTTGCATCAGCAGGCACAAGGTCACCAGTCTTCAAAACAATGATGTCACCAGGGACTAAAAGCACAGTGTCTATAAGCAACTTTACGCCCTCTCGTATGACATGACATTGGGGGGCATTGAGTTTTGACAGTGCATCCAATGCCTTTTCTGCCCCTAGCTGTTGCGTAACAGAAAGTACACAGTTGACGGTGATAATGGACAATATGACGATGGGACTTATAAAGTCTCGTGGTAAAACCATAAAAGCTTCTATAAAACTTAAAACTGCTGCTATCATCAAAATGATAGCAGAAATTTCTAAAAGCGGATGCAAAATCAATTTTAATATACTTTCTTTCTTTTTTTGTGCAAACTCATTGCGTCCAAATTTAATTGACCTTGTATCCGCATCACTTTTGCTCAACCCTATACTTTTATCTACACCATATTCCAAAGTCAACTGTTCAACTGATTTATTATAATTTGACAATATAAATCTCCTCAATTTTTACAATATTATTTTTAATTATATCAACCACATTGTCTATTGTCAACTAAAAAATCATTTAATAATGAAATTTTACTCCATCGTCATAACAAAGTTTTTTGTGTTAATTTTAAAAAAGCATTTTTCACTGTGTCATTCATTTTACTCTTTATAAATATAGTTTAGAAATAAAAGACAGCTACAAGGGGGCGTAGCTGCCTTTTTATCTTTGGTATTGTTACTATATGCAATTTTTTAGTTTTTATACATGTAGTATGATTAGTTATCTCCAAGATGTACTACCACATTCTTCGTTTGTAGATCCACTCCAATTTTGCTCTCGCGCATCCATGAATTGTGCTTCATTTGAACCTGCAAGTGGTACTATTTCTTGCATTCCACCACCACACCTATTAGCATTGCCATTACACCTATTGCACATATTGCTGTTATTACACCTACTGCTATTGTTGCAGCCGCTATTGCAATTACACCTATTCGTATTTTCATGTCGACAGTTTTCTGTTCTGCCCCACAACATAACTCTTATGCCCCCAAGTCTTTGAACATTTTCAAACTCTACCGTTTGACAACGCCCATTGCAATCAATGATGACTTCACGACAATTTCTCTCGCCTTCAAATTCTGATGAGTTGTTCAACTGTTGAACAAAATATCTACCCATTGGCAGACCCTCAAAATCTATTTCACCATTACGGTTGGTGCAGCCTGTTGCTAGTTGCCTACCACAGCTATCAAACAAACCAAATCTTATGCCTTCTAATCTACAATTTTTCATTTGAACTCCTTGCATAATTTGCCAAAAAATTTTAGCAGATTATGTATACTATGCTTTTAAAGGCTCATATATAAATTATTTGCAGATTATACTATATTATATTTACAACAGTAAAAAAATGTGATATAATATTTTCTATAAATTTGCAAAACTTTTTTGATGCAAGTTGATATAATTTTAGACAAAATAAATGGTAAAAATTTGGGCCAAGTTAATAAAAGAGCAAAGAATTATCAAAAGTGAAATTGTAGAAATTGACGACTACTATCACTCTTCTAAATTGTTTGAATATGTAGTTTTGGTATGTTATCAACTTGATATTCCTACCCCAGCAATCATAAAAAGCCATAAGTTTAACTTTACAAACTTTAATCTGACAAAATTTAGACCGTCAGACTTTTTAGAGTATGTGGATTTTGATATGCTCACCATAGAACATATAGTGGACAAATAAATGTCATTGTTTGTAAATGTACCGTTATTTTTTTGTATGGTGCACATACTATATAAATGAAAAAAAATCTAAGTAGTTGTAATAGTAAATTTCCAAATAAAAAAAGCAACAAGCCTTTTACAGAACACAGTTTAAAAGACAGTGCAGGTGTAACGGATAATATAAAACACAAGTCAATTGCATTCAACAATACCAATGACACGGGCATGCAACATCAATAATCGTCAACAAAATTTGTAAAGCTGATGAAACTTTTTGTCAATATGGATATTTTTTGTGACAATAAATACAAATTGCAAATTTTGCTTGACAAATTGACAAAAATGTGGTATAATAAGTTTATACAGATTTAATGTCATGTTTTTACCCAAGAGCTGTTCTATTCTGTGCCATGCTTTTTTAAAAAACTTTACATTAACTTTCAAGTTTTTAAAGGAGGTTTTAGCACTAATGGCATTTACGGATAAACAACTCAAATGTAAAGACTGTGGTAAAGATTTTGTCTTTACAGCAGGAGAGCAAGAGTTTTACGCAGAAAAACAATTTACAAATGAGCCACAAAGATGTGCTGATTGTCGCAAAGCAAAGAAAGCAATGCGTAACAACGGCGGATATAACAATCGTTATTAAGAAAAAAACACACACATCAAGTTTGACGTGTGTGTTTTTTAATTTCTCATTGCTTTTAAGTATTCATTGAACACATCGCTTGCAATTGAGTTGTCTAAAACAGGTAAGTATAAGTCTGTCAAATCATCTTCTTGTCGCATCTTAAATATCAACGCCTCATCTTGATCTACACTATCGGGTTGCATAAGTACATAAATACCGTCCTCTCTATCCACGACAGCTATGACTGCAAAATTCTCTATACTACCGTCATCACCTGTCATGGCTACAATTTCAGGTTTGTCAAAAATTCTGACATTTTCTTCTACTTGCATTTGTTTTTTTTCTTTCATAATGTTTGATTTTTATTTTGTTGCAGTGCGCTATCTAGATATTCTTGCAATATTATTTGAGCTGCAACTTGATCAATAATTTTTTCTCTCTTATCCAATGATACGCCTGCTTCTTTGAGCTTTTGGTTTGCTTCAAAAGTTGTCAATCTTTCATCAGAATAAACGACAGGAATATTTAACACTTTTTGCAATACCGAGCCAAAGAATTTTGTACTCTTTACTCTCTTTCCTTCTGAACCGTCCATATTCAGAGGCAATCCGATTACAACAGTTTCTATTGACTTGGTTTGCACTATGTCTGCAATATAATCAACATTGTTGCGTACGCCTTGTGAAATAATTGTTTCTAGCGGTGAAGCCAATATTCCCAACATGTCACTTATGGCAAGACCTATCCTTCTCTCCCCATAATCAATTCCCAACATTCTCACCATCAATACTCCTTTGTATTTTTTAAATAGTACTAATATAATAACATATTATTTCTAATTTGTAAACAAATTTATTGCAAATACTTATTATGACATTTTTACAACTATGTCATAATCTTACAAGTGTTTTAAAGTACTGACTCATTGTAAAAGCATCATCTGCCTGTGTACCATTTGATTCGACAATTACAAAGGGCGAAAGTTTGCAGTCAATGATTGCTTCTATAAACAATTTGTAAGATGGACCAAAAACTTTATCCTCAAAAGTCAAATGTCGAATTTCACCTGCTTTACCATACTGTATTTGGCTAAAATGCACGTGTACGTTTTGCATTTTGTCTCTACCTAAATGCTCTATACAATAGTTTAATATAGCTTTAAAGTCTTCCACTTTTTGCAATTGTCCTTGTAAAGTACAGTTCATATGACCAAAATCAAGACATGGAATAATGCGTCTATCAATTTTACATAAGGATACAATTTCTTGATAATTGCCAATTTGACTGTATTTCCCCATAGTTTCTGGACATAGTATGAAGTCTCCATCTGTATTTAAGTCTAGGTACTCCATTAATTTCCTAAAATTTTGAACGACTCTATCCACTGGCACATCTCTGTCTTTTTCTTTTCCTTGAACACCACTGTGCAAAACTACCCTTTTACCAGAAAAATGTTTTACTGCTTTTATAGAATTTAAAACATAGTCAAATGACTTTGCTATCATTTCTGGTTCGGGATTTGCAAGGTTTATATAGTATGGAGCGTGTACAGAAACTTCTATATCACATTCACCCATGTGTTTAGCTATAACTTTTGCAGTGTCTTCTCCTATATTCACACCCCGCCCAAAAGAATATTCAAAAGCGTTCAAATCCAACTTTTTTAGCCATTGTGCAGCTTGATATGTGTGCTTGTACCCTTCATCATAAAACCGTTGACAGTTGCCAGATGGTCCAAACCTAATTTTATTTTCAATTTTTTCAATCATTTTTTTATAATTATACTGCAAGTTTAAAAGCTCACATATTGTCCCAAGCTTTTATATCTTGTAGTACTTGAAGCTTCAATTTTTGTAAGTTTTCAAATTTTATTATCTCTCTCAATTTTTTTTCAAATCTAACCTCTACGTACTCTCCATAAATGTCCTTATCAAAATTCAGTATGTGTGTCTCCACTACAATTTTTTCACCGCCAAATGTAGGTTGAGTGCCAAAATTTGTGATTGATTTATACCAACAGCCCTGCACGCAAGTGTATGTACCATACACAGCAGGAGGCAATTGCTGTTTATCAACTGGATAAAGCATATTTATTGTGGGAGCAATCAACTTGCCCATACCCTTACCATGTATAACTTTGCCAAAAGTTTTAAAGGACTCACCCAAACATTCATTGATAAACTTTAAGTCGCCTCGCCGCAATCCCTCTTTGATGAATGTACTGGATACTTTTTGACCATTTAAATTCAAAGACGGTATAACTTTGCAAAGAACATTTAATGGTTCTAATTCTTGTTGCAAAAAGTTCACATCTCCCACTGCATCTTTTCCGAATCTAAAATCCTGACCACAAGCTACCATCTTAATATCAAACCGTTGCATGCAGTACTGTAAAAACTTATCAGGAGTCCAACTTTGTATTTGACTAAATTTTAGAGGCAAAAAATAATCAATGCCACATTTTTTAAGCAAGTGTACACGCTCTTCCAATGTGTATACCAACTTACCGTTTTGTTTTGGATTATCACTAAATGTTACAATTGCAGATGCTGTTTCATTTGTTAAAGCAAAACTTTTTAAAACATCAATGATTTTTCTATGTCCTATGTGCAAACTATCAAAAAAACCAAGTCCCAAAGCACAGTGCGGCCTATTTTTTGGTGTCAACAATATATTTTCCATCTCAAAATTGTTCTCTTAGTATAAATTAGACTTAATTACCAATCTAGAATCTTCTTCTGTGCTGGCTATACCAAATAGCTTATCACCACAATAAATAATGTGAGGTCCATCTAATACGCAATCCAAATGCACTTTTACTCCATTTAGTAAACTGGCAAGTAAATTTGAAGGTAAGTTAAACTTAGGCAGGTTTGGCAAACAATTATCCATTGGTAACAAGTTATCTAGTGACACGTCTTGCAACTCAACGCTTTGCGCTAACTCAAATTTATCACATCTCGTTCTACAAATGTATGTCATAGTGGCAAAACTGTCCAAGTACCTAGCAATATCTCTGCACAGCGAACGAATGTAAGTTCCACTACTACAAGCAATTTCAAATTTAAAAATGCACAAATCGTCAGTAGGACGGACTTTTATACTGTGTACTTTTACCATTGATGGTTTTAAATCTACTACTTTACCTACTCTTGCATACTTGTAAGCCCTAACACCTCCCACACTCTTTGAACAAAACTGTGGAGGCAATTGATTTAACTCACCTACAAATTTACAGCTAGCTTCTTGCACTTGCCTCAATGTTGGAATATTGTCCGTTTTGTATAGAACTTTACCTGTGCAATCCAGAGTATCTGTCTGATAGCCAAATGCAAAGTAAGCTATATAAGTTTTGTCATGCGCTAAATACCAATTAAACAGCCTTGTTGCCTTACCTACTCCCAACAACAAAACTCCACAACCCATTGGGTCAAGTGTACCCATGTGCCCTATTTTGTCTATGCAAGTGTTGTCATTTCGTATATTTTTTAAAGTTGCCTTTACAATACTAACACACTTTGCACTACTCATGTCAGATGGTTTGTTTAGATTAATGATTCCACTTATCAAAATTAAACTTACAATTAAAAGATTGAAAACAGAAAGTAAGAGTGTTCACTCTCACTCATTCTCCAAACAATCTCCCAATGCCTTTACAACTTTTTCTACAACTGTTTCTAAAACTCCACTCATCATACAACCAGCAGCATATTTATGACCACCACCACCAAAACTACACGCAGCTACTGAAACATCGATATCTGGTTTGCTTCTCAAACTCACTTTATAAGAATTTGTACTGCTGTGTTGTGATATTATTGCACCAATTGTCACTCCTCTTTGATTTATGCAGTACCCTACCAGACCTTCTGTGTCTTCAAATGAGCAGTTCAAAGTATCAATTTCTTGTTTAGTCAATGTCATCAAACATATCCTATCATTACTGTAATACTTAATTTTGGACAGTGCATAAGACAATAACCTCAACCAATCTTTGCTATTCTCTTTGTATAATTTGCGTGTAATAAACTCCAAATCTACTCCCTTTTGTGTCAAGTCAGCTGCCATCAAAAAAGTTGATTCGTTAACATTTGAATGTTTAAAGTGACCAGTATCCGTGGACAATCCAGTATACAAATGCGTTGCAATTGTTGAGGTGATTTTAATATCAAATTTTTTGTAAAGCTCATACAACAATTGGCAAGTACTACTCGCTTGTTTGTTGACAAAATTCACATCGCCAAAACTGGTGTTGGTGATGTGATGGTCAATGTTTACTTTTGTTTTACCAGACAAAAATACACCTTCCAAACTCCCCAATCTGCCTTTATCTCCACAGTCAACTGCAAATACTAAATCATATTTATCTGTACTACTCTGTGCAAAAATTTCCACGCCATTCATAAATGAAAAATACTGTGGTATTTCACTTTCACACAAAAGCACAGGATTTTTACCCATATCTTTGCACACATTGTACAAAGATAAGCTTCCACCCAATGTGTCTCCGTCCGGTCTAATGTGACTTATTATAGCAATTGAATTTGCTTTATTGATAATTTGTTTTAAATTAGTCATAATATTTTGTAATTACTGATTAAAAATTCTACTTTTTAACATCATCTATTAGTTTGTTAATTTTTTCTGCGTATTCCATACTTGTATCTAGCATGAATCGCACTTGTGGAGTGTGTCGTATATCCTTAAAGTGCTTTGTCAACTCTTTTCTGATATAACCAGAACTTGCCAATAATCCTTCAAATGTAGACTGCACTTTGTCACTGTCACCATATATACTGACATATACTTTTGCAAATTCCAAATCTTTGGACACCTCCACACCTGTTACAGATACCATTTCTGTAATTCTGTAATCTTTTAAATCTCTAATTATTTGTGACAATGCCTTTTGCATCTCACTGCCTATTCTTTGTAATCTTATTGACATTTGACCTCCCACATCACTTATTGATTTGTTCTTGAATATACACTTCTATCTCGTCATCTAATTTATATAAATCAAATCCGTCTATGACTATACCGCACTCATAATTTATACCAACTTCCTTTACATCTTCTTTAAAGCGCTTTAAAGAGCTAATTTTACCGTCATATATTCGTTCTTTCCCACGCCATACCCATGCTTTTGAATTTCTCACAACTTTACCACTCAAAACATAGCATCCAGCGACAACTCCGTGGCTTGAAAGTTTAAAAATATGTCTGACTTGCATACGCCCAATAGAAGTATCTTTGTACACTGGTTTTTGCAACCCTTTGATAGCACGAGTTACGTCATCAATGGCTTCGTAAATGACTTTGTAAAGCCTTATATCAATATTAGAGCGTTCTGCCATAATTTTTGATTCAGAATCTGGTTTTATATTAAATCCTACAATTATAGCATTACTAACTTCTGCCAACATGATGTCCGATTTACTGATAGCACCCACACCACTGTGCACGACTTTAACCTTGACTTCATCATTGCTCAATTTACTTAGACTAGCATGCAATGCCTCAGCACTTCCTTGAACGTCAGCTTTGATGATGATGTTCAAATCTTTTAGTTGACTTTGAGTAATGCGGTCAAACACATCATCTAATGATACTTTGTGACCAACTACGACTTGTTGCAATTTTATTTTATCTTCTCTTTCACTGACAACTTGTTTTGCAAGTTTTTCGTCTTCCACTACAAATATACCATCACCCGCGTTTGGAACATCGTTAAAACCCAATACAGACACAGCAGTAGATGGTCCAGCAAATTTAACTTTGGTTCCAGTCCAATCTACCATACCTCTAATTTTACCATAAGTACGCCCAGACACAACGACATCACCCAATTTTAAAGACCCATTTTGTACGATTATTGTAGCCATAGGACCTTTGCCTTTGTCCATTTTAGCTTCTATTACACTTCCTCTTGCACTTCTCTGAGGATTTGCCCTAAAATTTTGATACTCTGACAAGAACAAAATATTTTCTAGCAATTTTTCAATTCCTTCGCCTTTTTTAGCGGCAACAGGAACCATCATTGTATCTCCACCCCACTCTTCACTGACTACACCATGTGCTGAAAGCATCTCTTTTACTTTTGCAGGGTTTGCACCTGACTTATCCATTTTGTTTATTGCAACAATCATTGGCACATTGGCAGCTTTTATGTGGTCAATTGCCTCTATTGTCTGTGGCATCACACCATCGTCAGCTGCAACAACCAATATAGCTATATCCGTGACCTTTGCCCCTCTTGCACGCATGTGTGTAAAAGCTTCATGACCAGGCGTATCCAAAAATGTAATGTTTTCTCCATGCGTCTTTACAGTATAAGCTCCAATATGTTGTGTAATACCACCCGCCTCGCCAGACATTACATTAGTCTTGCGAATGGCGTCTAGTAGGCTAGTCTTTCCGTGATCGACATGCCCCATGACTGCCACGACAGGCGGACGCTTAAACAACTGTTCTTCTGTATCGTCTATATCTTTGTGATACTCTACCAACTTTTCTTCGTTAGTTTTGTCCAACTTCAATTCCAACTCAACACCAAGTTCATTGGCAACCAACTCCATAGTTGCAAAGTCAACTACACTGTTGATATTACACATGATACCCAGTACCATAAGCTGTTTGATAATCTCTTGTGCTGTTTTCCCTATTTTTTCTGACAGTATTTTCACTGTCAGATTTTCTGTCGTGATGACTGCCTTTTCTATTTTTATAGGAGCAAACTTTACTGCATCTTTTATTTTGCGGTTTTTTAATTTGCGCGTACCCATGCGAGTATCGTCCATATCTAGCGTAATGAAACCTTTTCTGATTAGCGTTCGCTTACTCATCTTACTAGAATCATTTGTCTTATACTCTTTTTTCTTGTGATCTACAGCGCTTTTTGTGCGTGTATCTTTTACAGTAGACGATACAATGTTTGGTCTAGGGGTAGAGTTTGTGCGCACATTCTGTTGATTCTTTGTATTTTGTTTGGTTGAATGTGCATCAAACTTACCAGTACCTTTGGACACTCCCATATTGCCAATGACACTAGGCTTTGCTTTTTGAGTGCCAAAACTTCGCTCTCTGGTAGATTGCATACTACCCACCGCCGATCTAGATGTTACAGGTGGTGTGTAGTTGCCTCTTATATAGCTAGGTCTTGCCACTGTCTGTGTAGAAGAGGAGTCCAAAGATTTTTTGGTCACAATGCTAGCCAATATCTTTGGTTTCCCTAGCTGCGCAGATTTTTGCGGATTGACATGCTTTTGATGCTGTGATTGAACATGAACTGTTTTTTTCTCCACAACTTCTACTGTGCTTTGTGCGTGAGTCGCACTCTGCTTTGCTTGATTCTGATTGTTTGAACGCAAACTTTCTCGCTTTTCTTTCAACTTGGCTATGACAGCTTCCATATTCTTGCGTGCATCTTTAACTTTGGCAATGAGTGAATGAATTCTACCCCCAGCCTTTATCTGTTCATTGAGCAACTTTACACTAGCTATACCAGCAGTATTGGTAGTAGCTTTTTGCTTAGTTTTATTTGAATCTGTGTCCTTAACTGTGACTGACAATATATCCTCCGGGTATTTTTATTTTTAAGTACTGTATAAAGTAAAACTTAGAAATAATTTATCTGCTACTAAAAATATTTATTTTTCTTTTATAAATAAAATATCAGTTATTCTGTAAAAATGCACTAATTGCACTGGCAAAATCTCTGTCTACAATGCCTATTAGCTTGCAATTTGCTTTAAACACAATATACTCTAATCTTTCACTTTCTAATTTTATGCAAATTAAAGATTTTTTTTGACAGTAATTTTTCAATTTATCTTGTGAGCTACTTGACAAAGTAAAATCATAGACAACCAATTTGATATGCGAACTTTTTACAACGCTATCCAACCCATATATGACCTTTCCGGATTTTATTGCAAAACCAATGAGTGCAGTAGCTTTTTTTATATCCATAACACTGTTTACCAGCAAACATAGAACCTATGCGTCGTGTAAAAGCAATTGATAAACTTCATCATTTACATTGCATTTAAATGCCCTATTCAAACACTTTGACTTCACACACTTTGACAGACATTTTTCCAAATTACACACATAACTGCCCCTACCCCCCATGTTCTGTCTTTGATCCAATATGATTGCTCCACTTTTCAGTTTTGCAATCCTTTTCATACTGGTTTTTTCAACAAAATCTCGGCATACTATGCAAGAACGCTCAAACTTTTGTCTTTGTGCCTTTATACGCCTTTGCATCCAACCTCCAAACATTAAATATCTGCTAATTCATCTAAAAATACGTCGTCAATTGTACCATTTTCTGCACTTTGTTCTTTAATTTCCTCTTCTTGCATTGCCTTTGCAAATAAAGAATAAGCTTTCACATCAATTTTCCAACCTGTCAACCGTGCTGCTAACCTTGCATTTTGACCATCTCTACCAATAGCCAAACTCAACTGTTCGTCAGGCACAGCAACTTTTGCTGTCTTTTCATTGTCGTTTACTTGTACCATGGCCACTTTTGCAGGATTCAATGCTCTTGCTATAAACTCTAATGTATCTTCACACCACGGTATGATGTCAATCTTTTCCCCGCCCAATTCGGAAACAATAGAGTTGACCCTCATACCTCTATTCCCTACAAAAGCACCCACTGGGTCTACATCTGTATTGTCTGTGGCGACAGCAATTTTTGTTCTATATCCAGCCTCTCTTGCAATAGATTTAATGGTGACAACGCCACTAGACAGCTCAGGGACTTCCAATTCAAACAACTTTTTTACAAAACCAGCACCACTTCTAGTGAGTAATATTTGCGGACCTCTCTGCGTCGCTCTGATCTTTTTTACATACACCTTGATACGATCGCCCAATTTGAATTTGTCATTTGGCATCAAGTCAGCTTGAGAAAGTTGAGCTTCCAGTTTGTTTATTTCCACAAATATAGTGGAGCCTTCCATGCGTCGAGCAACACAAGTCATTATCGTGTTTTCACAGTCAACAAGGTCTTCTATCGCTTTTATACTTTCCTGTTCTCTCAATTTTTGCAAGATAATTTGCTTTGCCGTCTGCGCTGCAATTCTACCAAAATCTTTGCTTGAAACTTCTTCACTTACAATGTCTCCAACTTTGTACTTCTTACTTATGATTCTTGCATCCTCTAAACTAATTTGAGTTTCTCTATCTTCTACTTCTTCTACAACAGTTTGATAAGCTACTATCTTTATAGTATTACGCTCAGGCACAAGTCGCACGTCAATGGCCTTTTGTATTCCCGTATGTCGCCTGTATGCATTGACCAATGCCGTTTCCAAAGCTGTAATAAATACGCTCTTTTGGATCCCCTTTGTACGCTCCAAATCTTCTAGCGCTAAAAAAAAGTCTTTGTTTATCATTATAAATGGCTCCCAAGTATTTGTTTAAAATAAATTAAAGTAATCTTTTATCATAGGCACAGCTGTATTTTTAATCTCAACTAAATTTAACAAGCGGTGTACTAAACTTTATGTTGTCCATTGATATTACAATCTCACCTTTTCTAGTCATTATTATTATTTCTTTTTCATTATGTGAAAGCAGTTTACCATCAAATTTCAGTTTTTTGTCTATGTGATTAAACAAATTGACTTCTATCTCCTTACCTAAATTTCTAGCATAATCCCTAGCTGTCTTAAAAGGTCTATCCAAACCAGGGCTACTGATATTTAAAATATACGGTTTGTCATTAGTAGGATTGAGTTGTTCTAAAATATCGTCTACAGCACTGTTTATTTTTTCACAGTCATCTAGACTCATTCCACTAGCACAATCACAAAAAATTGTGAGATGCATGTCTCCCCTAATATTTTTATACTCTATGTCTACAATCTCATATCCTAGCTGCACAATGATAGGATTTATCGCTCTGTGTATGTCTTGTTCAATCATATTTAAAGTAACTATTTTGCAACAACAATATTAAGCAAAGCTAATAAAGAGTTTGGGAGCAGGTCTAACCCTACTCCCAATCAACCATCAATCAAACTTCACAACCCATACAGTATAACACATATTTCAAAAAAAAACAAGCGTTTTAAACAAAGTTTTTAAAATTACAATATTATACAACTATTTATTTAATACATATATTCTAGAATGTTTTTTTTGAATCTGCCTATTGTTATTTAAAGTGTAAGGCAGTTCTATGTTATCAAAAAGTTTATTGATTTTCATTTTAAACTCATAAAAAATGTCATTGGATTCTTCATCAAACAGTAACTCAAAGTAACCCAATAAGTCGTTAAATTTACCCAAAGAATAGTCTTTAATATGCTCTGCCACATATTCAACCAAGTCAAATATAGCTGCACCATCGTAAGCGTCACCAATCTCTGGTACAGTAATCCATCCGCCACCTTTGATGTGAAGTTTGGGTACAATAAGTAAGAGCCATGCATTTAACTTATCATCATCGACACCGATAATGACACCAGGCTCACCAGGCATATAAGACGGAAAAATCCAAGCAATATTTGTAAAATAGTTTTTACAAATTTCCAATATTATTGCATACTCTTTGTATGTTATGTTTATTTTATACTTATCATTGTCGCGCATGTGCTCTCTTTGTGAGAACAATTTTTTTTCCAGCATATAAACTCCTAAAATGTCTGATAAGATATTTTGAATACACTTTTAATATTGTATCCATTTTTTGCTATAACAATACACAACACAATAAATACCAAAACATTACTTGCTTTTGACTTTTGTCAACTTTTTTTCTATTAGTTTGTAAATCTCCACAATAGGAATAATCATTGCAGCAAAGCCAAGCGCAATCAAAAATTCCCAAATTGTCAGTCCAGGCAATTTAAAAAATGCAGACAGAGTAGGAATATAAATTATGGCAACGACAAGACCAAATCCAATGAGAAAACTTATATTTAAAAAAGTATTGCTAAATGGACTACTTTTAAACAAGCTATGTTGCTCACTTTTACAATTGTATGCATGGAATAACTGTACATTGATGAGCGTGACAAATACCATGGCCAAACCCAAACGAGGTTCCACACTTTTAATAACAAAATTAGCAACAATATAACTCAACATTACAAGACCGGTCTGCAATAGCCCTTGAATGAGAATCTGCATACCCATTGCACCTGCGAACAGTGATTTATTCTTGCGTTCTGGCGGTCTATTCATCACATCAATTTCTGGTTTTTCTAAACCAAGAGCCAACGCTGGCAAGCTATCCGTAATGAGATTTACCAACAGTATCATAATAGGAGTTAAAAAAGGCTTTCGTAAAATTACAGATATAATAAACAGGCTCAAAACTTCTGCGGTGTTTGCTGACAGTAAAAATCTGATAGCTTTTTTAATGTTATCATAAATACGCCTGCCCTCTTGTACTGCACCGATAATGGTTGCAAAATTATCGTCAGCCAAAATCATATCTGCTGCCCCTTTACTCACATCAGTACCAGATATTCCCATGCCTATACCGATATCAGCCGCTTTTATGCTAGGAGCATCATTGACTCCATCCCCTGTCATAGCAACGACTAAACCTTTGCCTTTTAAAGTGTTCACTATGCGCACTTTGTTCTGTGGACTGACTCTTGCAAATATACCACATTTCAAAATACAAGAATCAATTTGTGCGTCTGTCATAGAATCAAGTTCTGCACCTGTGACCACTTTGCCCTCAATCCCTATCTGTCTTGCAATAGCACTGGCAGTCGTTGCGTGGTCACCTGTAATCATGATTGTTTTTATACCGGCCCGCTTGCAGACATTGACTGCTTCAGCAACTTCGGGACGAGGTGGGTCTATCATGCCACAAAGCCCAACAAATGTTAAGTCAGTTTCCAGCTTGTCCACATCATGTGTTTTTATGGCTACCCCCAACACGCGCAACGCTTCGTTTGACATCTTGTAACAGACATTATTAATTTGTGATTTATCAATATCTGTAATAGGACGAGTCCTTGTTCCGTCATATATGTGAGTACAAAGCTTTAATAAACAATCATTTGCTCCCTTTGTGTAAGCAGTCTTTACACTGCCGCTTTCCATCACTACCGTCATAAGCTTTCTTTCACTGTCAAATGCTCTCTCCTTTACTCTTTTTTCAAGTTGCGTGTGCTCCAATAAACTGTGATTTTTAGCATAGTTTATTAGAGCAATTTCTGTCGGATCACCCAATATTTGGTCTGCACCAAATTTTGCATCATTGCAAAATACCATTGCTTTTGCAAGGGTCATCTGACTAGCTAATGTTGGTCTTTTAAATCCATCATACACTTTTGCATCCAGCGTGTAAAGTTGCACAACAGTCATTTTATTTTGTGTTAAAGTGCCTGTCTTGTCACTACATATTACTTGCGTATTTCCCAAAACTTCTACGGATGGAATGTTGCGTATAATGGCTCTCTTTAAACTCATCTTTCGTACACCTACTGCTAAAACAATGGTCAATATTGCAGGCAGTCCTTCCGGAATTGCTGCAACAGCAATGGCAACGGCAGTCATAAAGGACTCTACTACACTGGTTTTATTAAATAGTGCTACAACAAATATTATGCAAGACAACACCACAACGGACAAACTAATTATGTTTGCCGTTTTAAATAACTGTCTTTGCAATGGTGTCTTTTGTGTTGGCTGTTCAGAAATTAAAGTTGCTATCTTACCAACTTCTGTGCACATTCCAATACCGATTACTACGCCTTTACCTCTTCCACTCAAAACCACACCACTGCTATATACCATATTTGTCCTATCCCCAATTGGTAAATTGGGATTACTTTGTGTAGCAATATTTTTTACAACACCCATAGACTCGCCAGTCAACGCAGCTTCTTCCACAGTGAGTTCAATACTCTCTATCAACCTTAAATCGGCAGGTATATTATCACCCGCCACCAATACAACGATGTCACCATTTACCAATTCACTAGTAGCTATTCTGCTTTCTTGTCCATCACGCACTACTGTGCAAAATGGCTTGCTCATTTTTTTTAAGGCTAGCAATGCAGTTTCCGCTTTGCCCTCTTGAATAATGCCTATCATTGCGTTTACTATCAAAATAAGCAAAATGACACCCCCATCAATCAGCTCGCTAGGTTTGCCATTGTAAACAGCAATAGAGGTAGAAATTATAACAGCTCCTATCATAATCATGATTAGCGGATCATTCAATTGCTTTAACAACCTCAACCAAAATGAAGTGCGGCTTTTTGCAACCAATTCATTTTTCCCAAACTGCTGTTGCCTTTTTTTCACCTCAATTTGACTCAACCCTTGCATAGATGTTTTGAGGTCACTCAAAGTTTGGCTAGCTGTCAATGTATGAAACTTTTTGTCCATAATAGAGAAATCCATATTTGTATTTATATGTTCACAATGGAAATATTATAATTTATTATTTTTAAATACAATGGAAACAATCATAATTTGTATAAATGTTTACAAAAAATGGTCTATTTTTTATTTACATATTTTCCCTTATTTTTTTGTTGATATTATAGAAAAAAAATGACACTTTTTTTTGCTTTTTTATTGTATATTTGTTATAATAATATAATGGACGCAAAGCATATAAAGTTTTTACAATTATTTAGTGAATTGGCAAAAGTCAAAGTAGACGACATTGCAAGTATGGAAACAAAATTGGTGCCAATAATAAAACTAGATTTTTGCTTTGGACTAGACATTTGGGAATATCTTTCTATAACAAATGAAGAGGCTTATACTAAAAATGTTGCGATGTCAGAGTTTTTAGGGAACAGAGTGTTGGAATTGTTTTTTAGTTTTTCCTCACAAAAAACAATTTACGCAGTGGAGAGCATAGATGCCATTGCAAAGTTTGTATTTTGCTACAATCCACATGCAGACAAAGGCATTCCCCTTGACATTGTACTCAATGCTTTGGTGACAAACAAGATAGATCTTGCAAACTTTGTGCTGTCAAATGTGCAAAAAAATAATAGAGTTTCCTTTGACAACTACTTAAAGACAATTGTAGAGCACTGCATTGTCGTGCATATAAAAAAGTTGGATAAATCTACAAAAAATATGCCTTTCCCTAAAAAACAAGCTAATTTGCTGCTTGAATATATCGCCAAAGTTAGAGGACCAAACAGAGCTCTACTAGAACAAAGGCTGAAAGAAGTCAGTTAACATAGCTTTTTTATCTGCTCTTGCAAAGCAATGAACTGTTCTAAATTCAAAGCCTCCCCCCTCACACTCGCATCAATACCCAAATTTGTCAAGCACTGCACTATTTGCAGTCTTGTCACATTGTAGCATGCCAAAATATTGTTGACCAAAGTCTTTCTTCTGCTACCAAATGCACATTTCACAAGTTTTTTAACAGCCTGCTTGTCAACACAGCTATTGTCATAGCTTGTAAGGTGCATCAGTGCACTGTCAACTTTGGGCTGAGGGGTGAAAACCTCACTTTTGACAATTCGCATCAATTTTGGTTTTGTGTGGAGTGCGACATTGAGCGTCAAAATACCAAAATCTTTTGTGTTTGGTTTTGCTGTCATTCTGTCCGCAACTTCTTTTTGCACCATGATTGTTATAGATTTTGGAGGATTGCCACACTCTAACAGTTTAAAAATTATTTGTGTAGTTATATAGTAAGGCAAGTTTGCGACTACTTTATAATTTCCAAAACTACATATATCACGGTCACTTAACAATAAAAAATCCTCATACCTTACAGATACATTTAAATTTTTATGCAACAAATCTGTGTGATAAAACTCCAATCTCTTGTCAATCTCAAAACTCAACACATGCTTGACTCTGTTAGCCAAAACGGCTGTCAATGTGCCCATTCCCGTCCCAATCTCCAACACAAAATCATCTTTATCTACGCAAGAATCGCTGACAATTGCATTTAGTAAGTTGATATCATAAATAAAATTCTGTCCGAGACTTTTTTTGTAATCAAAAACTTTCATTTTTTGTTAACTATTCAACCAATCCTGAACACAATCCGCTGCACACTCTATTGTTTTTGCTATCAAAGGACGGTCAGAGGCAGATACATTCATCACTACCCAATCTCCAAGTTGTATACCTTCTGGGGGCTTGCCAATCCCTATCCTCACTCTTGCAAAATCTTGATTTTTAAGTACGGATACAATATTTCTCATACCATTGTGCGTACCTCCACTGCCCCTTTGTCGCACTCTTACACATCCTTTTTCTATATCAATGTCATCAAAGATGACAATCAAATCAGATAAATTAATTTTATAAAATGAAAGCAGTTCTGCAACGCAGATGCCACTCAAATTCATATATGTCCATGGTTGAGCCAAAATAATTTTGTCTCCATTTTCTGTAACAAATTGTGCCAATCGAGCGTGCAGCTTTGGTTTTTGTTTAAAATCCAACCTATACCTTTCTGCCAAACATTCCACAACCATAAACCCCATATTGTGATAAGTATAAGCGTACTCATCGCCATAATTGCCTAAACCTACGATTACTTTGGTTTTTACTTCCATACCAAATTATACCATAATAAAAGAAAAAAATCAAATCTGTTTATTATAAAAATCCTATTATCATCCATTACACAACCAAAACTATAAAACAACAGGCTGTAGTTTTTAGCCTGTCGTTTTACAATGTATTTTACTTTTTCGCATACACAACGCTACCCAGAATACTGCACACCGCGATGGCACCATCACTGCACGCTACGGTAATTTGCTTTACAGCATCAGCTCTGACATCGCCTATTGCATAGATGTTTGGCTTACTAGTTTGCATTTTTTTATCTGTCACAATAGCACCCACTTTATCGGTAATTACTTGACCAAACACTAGATGACTATTGGGCATACTTCCCAATGCAACAAACAAGGAGTCTATTTCAATGCTTTGTTCTTTGCCCTTAGTATCTGTGACTGTCACAGCAGATACAACCTCTCTGCTACCATTTTCCACTACACTGACTGCCGTCGCTCTACTGTTGTACAGAATTTCAACCTTTGGGGACTGTGACAAAAGTTTTATGTGGTCAGGCAATCCTCTCATTTTGTCCGTTGGAACAACGATTGTCAGTTTAGAAACAATAGGCTCTAAATATATAGCGTCCGTTGTAGTGTGCACTGTACCGCCCGCAATTGCGACAGGTTTATTTTTAAAAAAAGCACCATCACATGTTGCACAGTAACTTATACCATTGCCCGTCAACTGTTCTTCTTTACCCAGCCCCAATTTTTTGCTACCCGAACCTGTCGCTATGATGATATTATCTGCTGTCAATTCTCTGCCATCATCTAAAAAAACAGTTTTTGTGTCACAGTCAAGCTTTTGAATGATGGCGTATTCTACCTCTGCACCAGCTGCCAAGAGCTGTTCCTCCATTTTTATAGCAATCTCTGCTCCACTTGTAGAAACAAATCCTGGGTAGTTATCTATACGCTCTGTACTGGCCATTGTACCCCCCAACACAGCACTTTCTATTATCAGTACACTTTTACTTGCACGAGCGGCATAAATGCCCGCAGTCATTCCACCTGGGCCGCCCCCTACAATAATGATATTATAATGTTTTGCCATTATTATATTATAGAACAATGTTAAAAAAAAGTCAAATATTATCAACCCCCCAGCTCACTTGACAATTTAAAGGATTCCACTCATCATGCCAATCTTTTGGCTTTTCTTTGTGTTGACAGTATATTGCCAGTTTTACACACCCAGCAAATACACTGTTGCCCATTTCTAAAACGCTGTCAGGAATAAATATTGATTGCAAATTTTTACAATCCCAAAACACTAAATTGCCAATTTTTTGTACACTTCTTGGTATAACCACATTACATAGCCCAACACACCCCCAAAAAGCCAAATCTCCAATGTTTGTGACACCTTTTGGAATATTTACTTTTTTTAAAAACTTGCAACAATTAAAAGCACCCCCACCTATTTGAGTGATATTATCTGGAATGATGGTGTTATCAAAACCCAAAACGAGAATATCTTCGCTAACAAAACAGTGCGTCTTGCCAATATATTGTGTGTGTAACAAAGTCATACACATATATATTGTCACAACACATTACAAAATATAATCGTTATTTTCAGTTAATTTTAAAAATAAAAAGTTTGTATACTTACTCATTTTTATACAAAAAACAAAAGTTGAAAAATTATTTTACTTCAACTTTTGTTTTGCAATTCAATCTCAAATGTATTGCTTATAAATCATCAAATCACTTCAAGCAACATTTTGTCAGCTACAAGGGCAATAAACTCACCGTTTGTAGGTCTATCTTTATTGCTGTACACTTTAACGCCAAATAGTGTATTTATATTTTCTATCCTCCCTTTATTCCATGCAACCTCAATGGCATGTCTAATAGACCGCTCCACCTTGCTCGCACTTGTGCTAAACTTGTCGGCAATGACAGGATATAATTTTTTTGTAATGCTGTTTACAATACTTGGATTGTCAATAGCCAACTTTATTGCTTCTCGCAAAAACTTATACCCCTTTATATGGGCAGGTATTCCTACTGTGATAAAAATATTTGTTATCTTCTCCTCCAAACTCTTATTGTTGCTTCGCACAAGCGTTCCTATATTTTTTTGGGGTAGCTCTAATATGCGATTGTACAAAACATCTTTGTCATAAGGTTTTATTATATAGTACACAGCACCTAGCCGTGTTGCTTTGACAATAAAGCCCTCTTTTGACAATGCAGATAGTATAATGATTTTAGTGTGACAACTTGCGTTCATGTTCTCCAACAACCAGTAACCATCAGCCTCAGGCATGATTAAATCAACGATG
Organism: Clostridiales bacterium; assembly: GCA_031286385.1. Taxonomy (GTDB): domain Bacteria; phylum Bacillota; class Clostridia; order Christensenellales; family Pumilibacteraceae; genus WRGC01. Next base: position 54,394 of record JAITUJ010000064.1, read on the forward strand.
GCAACGTCAGGATTTAAACTATTTATCAACTCCAAACCTTGTCTTCCATTTGTAGCTGTACCCACGACTTCAAACTTTTCATTTAAGTCGCTTTTAAGCTTTTCTAAAAGTTCTACATCATCATCAACTAGTAAAATATTCATTTCTCCTCCCTAATAAAATTAAATTTTTCAATTAAAAATAAAATTGTTCTGTCAATATTTTCAAATAATAGCATCATATTATTTATTCATTTGTTAAAAATTTGATTACAGTAATTGTATTATAACAAATAAATATGTTAAAAGCAAGCACAAAATATATAATTTTTCATTTATTTAAAAATATTTTGTTTTATTTAAATATTTATTGTCGAAACCAATTTTTTGATGTTATTTTCAACAATAAAAAGCATTTTTAAACTAATTATTTGAAATATTTTAAATTACTTTAATAACAACTTTCTATAAAACCTCATTATGAAAATGTGCAACAAAAAACACATGTAAAGCTTACAACAACAATAACATGTGTTTTTTATATTCTACTCATTCAACTGTAACAAGTTAGTATAAAAAATATACTAACTTGTGTCAATGATGTTTATTTTAGGAATCAGATAAATGAAAATTGCAACTAAATATCATCAGCAAATATTCTGTATATTCATAATGATTTATCATGAAAAATGTCTTGCTTTCTATTTGTCCAATGAACTAGGATAAAGAACCACTTGGACTAAAATACATTGCCTTTAATTTTTCGTTGGTTTTTACTTTTTCAAGTGAGCTTTTTACATAATTTATTTTACCTAGTCTATATCACTTTTTTTCAAAGTTCTCTTAAATAGCGCCTATCAACAAGTCAACCGACAAAAAACTTTAAATATTTTCCCATTCGTTTCTAAAATTGACATCACAAAGTGCAATTAAAATTCCTGTTATAAAATGTGGATTGCGTTCCACTATGCAACAGCATTTTCTTTTGGTTTTTTAAACCAAATAAAACCAATCAATATCGTCACAAAAATTACAGCCAGATAAATAAGCGTCATTATCCACCCAGGAGTATTGTTTAAAGATCCATTGATAAAAAAGCTTACAATAGAGAATACAGTTGTAATCAGTGCTAAAAGTGGCATAAAAAACCGATTAATCCAATGCAAATCTTTCATTTTAAACATAAAAAATACAAATATCGGGGACACTGTTACAGCAAAGCCAAGGATAGTGATGTCACCTATGTCAAAAATTATTCCACTTTTATCCCAATTATATATTCCAAAACCCCACAATTCACTAAACATTTGTATGCACAACCAAAACATAGTAATACCCAATACTAGTATTGATGCGTTATGTGGAGAATTGGTAGAAGGGTCCAATTGAGAAAATACCTTTGAGTTTGGACCCAAACCTCTACATGATATTGCATACAGACTGCGATTTTGTCCCATGATATTTGAATTTAATGCACCTATGCAAGAAATGATAATAAACAAAATCATAATTGTAGAAAAGCCACTGTTTATTAGCCTAGAAAAAGCATCCGCTGCCCAGTTGGATTCAGACCCACTTACACTAGGGTCAGGTGGATTTGCTCTGTCTCCCAAAAATGAAAGACCTAAAAAGTAAAGTACATAAGCAGCAATAACAATGATAGAACCAGCTATTAACGCTATGGGCAAATTTCGTTTACCATTTTTTATCTCTGCATTCAATGCAGTTACGGTGTACCAGCCACCGTAAGCAAACCCAGTAGCGATCAAGGCCCCAAAAAAGCTACTTCCACTACCTTCTGTCCTCGACTGTATCATATCCGTTATTGTAGGTGTTTGGTGAAAAATTGCCCAAACCATGCCGCCAAATCCAATAAAAATTATGGGTATCAATTTTATATAAGTGGCCGTTGTGTTTAACTTGCCTGCCAATTTGGGCGCCAACACATTGATACAAAAGAGTACTACAATATAAAAACCAGCCAATGTAAAGACAAAACGTGAGTCCCACCCGTATACAGACTTATCTAACCCCAAAAATTGACTGGTAAAGTCAGCGGCAACTACGGCCATGATTGCGGTTGCACAGGGGTGATAGATGGTTGCTAAAAACCATCCTGCACCATATGCATACTTCTTACCTACTATTTCTTCGCTGTAATCCATGAATCCGCCGCACTTTTCGTACTTCGTTGCCAAAATGGCAAAGACATAGGCACCACTCAACATAGATATGCCACCTAGTACCCAGGCCAAAACGCCCATGAATATGTCACCATCAGTATTGAACAAAACTCTACCTGGCCTAAAAAATATACCGGCACCGATGACACTGCCCACTACCATGGCAATTGCAGCAATTAAACCATACTTACGCGTTAAAGCGTTATGACTACTGTCACTTTGCATAAATAAATGTACCCCCGTAAAGTGGGCTTTAAGCCCATACTTCCTTTGTAAAAACTTTATCAAAAATTATAAAAAAGTCAACTGGTGCCACTGGGCACTTTTATCATACTTTGTGGCTTCACCCACAAGGATATCCACACCATTGTATTGTTTTTCTGTAATAGTAAGCAACCTTACACTGCCCAAAGCAGGAATTGCAGTTTTAATTCTTTTGCGATATTTTTCCACGCAATCCAAACCGTTGCAAATTCGTACATATACAGAATACTGAATCATATAAAAGCCTTCTTTCAACAAAAAGTTTCTAAACTGCGTTGCAACGCGTCGTTCATCTTTTGTATTGGTAGGCAAATCAAACATAATTAACATTCTCATAAATTTACTCACAAAAACTTGAACCTCTCTATGGGCGTCAATTTTACATGTGGTAAAATTACAGTACTGTTAACAATACTTTGGTTCAACCCTATTATGACTTTGTCAATTGCATTGTTTAGATTGTATTTTTTTTCATCTACTGTAACAGAACTGTCTACTATGGCAAACAACTGTCGCTTGGCTTGCACATCAAAATCTTGATGACGCTCGACCATCGAAAATACAAACTGGTCAACAAAAGGCCTAAACGGCTCTATCATATCATCTGCAAGATTAAAAGCGTTTAATTCACTTTTATGCCAAATTCCTATACATGGCTCATATCCGTAGGCTACAATTGTGCGAGATATAAGCCCACGCAAAATTGCATAACCGTAATCTAGCGCTGCATTGATAAAGTTGTCTTGATGTCGTGCAAACCCTACACCAAATAATTGTTCAAAGTAAACAGATGCAGCGTTAGCTTCCGTGTGAGTTTGGTCACCAGGTTGTACCTTATTGGATAAATCAAAAATGTAGTCTGCTTTATCTTTGCTAAAAAGTTGCAACACTTTGGCTTGATTTTGCAATTTATTTTTTATGATTGCCTGCCACAAACTATCTTTAAACTCCTGCGTCATATTTATCTGACTTTTCAACGCTTTTAAATGTCTGCTGTGACTACAAAAAGGCAAAAGCACACCAGATGGTGAGTGTCTTGCATTGCACACAAATACACAAACTTGGTATTGTGCCAACTGTGAGAGTGTATATACAGAAATTGTGCTGTCTCTACTCTCCAATACAAGACTATTTATGTCTTCAATATCAAATTTGGTTTGGTCAAACTCTTGTTTTATACATAGACGATTTTTGTCTATGTATAAATAACTCGGGCTGGATACAAAAATATTTCTAAAAGCCATTATTTCTTTTATCCTTTAAATTTTTTATCCCCTATTTATTAAAAACCCTTGTGTCAACCCTATTTGTATTTTTGCAAACTACATAATTCTACATAATTCTACACCAAACTGGATTTTTTGTCAAATGTTTGACGAACTTGTTTTGCTTTTATTGAAGTAATTTTTCCCAGTACATCAACTTCGCATTTTTTGATTGTTTGAAGTGTTTTTAAGCCTATCCTGCCATCCCAGTCTTTGCCATCACTTTTAAGCTGTGACCGATCGTGGGATAATAGCCCTATTGTTCCGCTGCTAATATCAGCACCATTATAATAAAAGTGACCTTTTTTACCTTTATTTTCCATATAAACTAAGTCATTTGGATACAAGCTAAACAAAAAGTCAGTTTCTTTCATCTCTTTCCACTCTTCATACGGCTTTTTTGCCACAACTGCTTTATTTGGCAATTCTTTTTTTACGGTGTCATACACATAAATTGGCACAAAGTAGTACCCTAAATCCTTCTTTACAGCATCATTATCTGGTGTCAACTTGTCACCTATTTTAAAAACATCAATCCTTATCATATCACCGTTTGCAGCTAAACCCCCACGCAACTCCAAATTTAGATTGGTACTCTCAATACATTTAACGGATTTTACTAGATTACCGTCTTCTATTTTGTTCCCTTTTTTATCTATAATTGGCTTAAAAAATGGCTTTTTAAAAGCTTTTTCGGCATCTCCATTGTACTCTATCAATTTATCTATCAAAGCTTTATGCAAAATTTGGTCACTTTTAGCAAAAATTGTATCACTGTAACCTTCTATTTTGTCTTTATTTTTATTTAACTTTAAAGCTTGTAATTTAGTAGTCTTAAATCTCTTTGTACTGTCAAATTTACCGTTGTGATTTTCAACTTTGACTTTTCCATACACAGTGTCTTTGTGCGCTTGCCCGCTCACTTTGCGTGTAGGTTTTCTAGATACAAATATTTTATCCTCAGCACAATCATGCAATCCTTGACTTTTTGTAATTAAATTTTCCACATTTTCCCTGAAAATTGTCGCATTTACATTTTTTAGTGGAGAAAATTCACTGTCAAAATGTTGCTTGTCCAAATCTTTTTTTAACTTATGACTGACTTGCCTTTTATCAAGCCCTCTTTGAATATATTCTTGATGTTCTAGAACTTCACCTGTGCCAAAGTCAATAAATTTGCCTGCCTCCATATCATGTTTACGCTGTCCATTTTCCAATTTTTTGTAATGTCTACTTATTTGAGAAATATAAGATTGCGTAGTACAGCCTACTACAATGGCATCCAAAGCGTGGTGCGTATCACCAGCTTCTCTAATTTTGTTAAACCCAAATCTTGAACGAATAAAACTAGTCATAGTTCCATTGACGGATAAAACTCTACTTCTATTTGCACCGTCATCATCTTTGAAATTTGGGGCATCACTGAACTGCAAATATTTTTTGAACATATTTGCAATTAATTTAGTAGCGTATCTTGTATCATTGAGGTTGCGATCAATAAAATTTTGTCTGTCTTCCTGTGTAATTTCTAATTTTAATAGCCTAGCTTTCTTTTCAAAATTTCTCTCGTATATGCGGTTGACATTGCAAATAAACTGCTCTTTCTTTTGACCATCTAGGTATTCTAACGGCAACCTGTTTCCTTTCTGTTGATTTTCTGCTGCCAAAACCAAAACTTTGTTTTTATAGCTGTCGTTAAAACTCACACTGTATGGCACTATGTGGTCTATTTCTACATACCCATCTTTAAGCAAATCTTCTTCTTTAATATGAACTCCACTGTACATACACAATCCACGCTGCTCTCTAAAAAGTTTTACTTTTTGAATATCTATACCGCCTGGTTGTGATTTATTCAAATCTTTTTTTATATAGTTTTTGATTCCTTCATTATTATTTCTATTTTCACTTTGCTCATTTGCAATTCGTTTTCGTTCATCTGCACTTTTAGCCATCTCTCGCGCCAACTCTATGTTTATTGCTATTGGACTTGTATACTGCTGTATAAGTGCATTGACAACTTTTATTGTCTGAGACGTAGAACGCCTGACAATTGGGTTGCTTATAGGCGACTTACCATCATTTTCTGCATGTTTTATGAGTTCCAACTTTTTTACCCTTATTTTTTCACCTTCTGCTTTAAAGTCATATTCCGCTTTTTCGCACGCCTTGTCATAAGTCAAACCCGGTGTCCAATGAGGCAAAATTTTGTTTATCGCTTTAACAGAAAGATGCCCAAAACCTGACGGAAAGTCA
>JAITUJ010000078.1 GCA_031286385.1 Clostridiales bacterium
GAAATGAAAAGTGAGCAAAATCATGCTCACTTTTTTGTTTAAATTTTGCAGTGAGTATTGATAAAACTTAAAAAATAATTAAATAAATTTGTACAGATGCTGTTGCATAATAAAAAACAATGTGATATACTTAGTGCAGTTATATGCATTTTTTGTCAAGATAAAAGTAAATATTTTTTAAGGGGAATTTTTTATTATGAAAAAAGAGAGAGCCAATCAAACAAATAAAAAATGGTTTGGTTGGATTGATGGTAAATGGATTGCCATCATAGCATTGGGCTTGGCATTGGTAATGACATCTAGCGTCCTGTTTTGGGCACTGTTGTGTAAGGTTGAGCCGACCGTTGTCCCTATACAAGAGGGAGAATACTGGCGCACGCACAGTAGGACAAGAGTAGAAGAGGATAACATAAGATACCTGGTAGACAGGCTACTCAACAATGAGGTTGCCCCTAGAAGCAATGGACTCACTCAAATGCAAGTTGAAAGGCTATGGGAGCAGTTGTCCAATGCCGTGCTTGTACTAAACAATAACATGCACTTGCATGTGGACAGTGAGAATGTCACGGATTTGGTGGACTATCAAATGGAGATTGCTGCGCAAGATGATGAAATTGCCAAAATAGTAGAAGAAAGTTTTATAGATTATAGTGAAGAAAGAGAAACGGTTGATTCTTTGTCTAGTATAAAAGGTACTCTATATAATGGCAGTACTAGTGAAAATGGTGAATACAAAGAAGAGCAATTTGGGAGTGAATTTCTGCAAAGGAATGCAGCACTGTATTCCTTGTTGATTGGAGTGGGATTGGCAGCAGTGGTAGCCAGAGTTTTTACGGGCGCACTTGTAGCGACACAGGCGGCTACGATAGGGATGTGGGCTTTTCCTCCCATCACGATGCCCATTGCAGCAGGTGTCATAGCTGGTGCACTGATTGTCATGACCGTTGTCATTCTTGCAAATTGGGACAAGGTTGCCCCTATCATCAACAGCATTAAAAGTTTCTTTTTAAATGCTGTCAGTGTTTTGGGTTGGGTGGTCACAAGGTTTTTTGATGGGGTAATCAGCAAAGCAAAAAATCAGAGTGAAGCGTCTTATGGTGGCGCTAGATATATAACAGTAGCTTTAAATGCCGACAGAGTGGCAGAGATAAATCAAAAGGGAAGGAATCAGTATTATATTATACTGGGCAGAAAATCTGATCAAGTTATACTGGGGATAGTCGCAGGTAGCACATTGGGGGCAGGTGGTATACCCAGAAGTTATGCCGTGCAAATCATGAGGAATGGACCAAACATATTGGCGCCTGCTGTCGGTGGTATGGTAGTCAGTGTGTACACATTTGTTAGAGAAAACGCAATGAATATAACGCAAGAGGCAGGTGGTGTATATTCCCCCGTTCCGCATGCGGCTAGTGTAAATAAAGGGTTTAGGCATTGGCATAACGGGAGAATGATAAACAATTATCCAAATTCACATGACAGTTTGCCACATGCATTTTTTGGTGAGCCTGTAAATAGGGGTACATGGTGATGGCAATTTATTTGGGATTAGACATTAGTCTAAATGAATATGAGCATACACTAGAATCAATTTCATACTCAACATGGTTAGAGAATATATATAAGGTGTATATGGATGAGTATATAAAAATATATGGTACACATGAATGGTACCAAAATATAAAGGGTTATTCTGTAATTTTTGAGAAGTTTAACATTGAGCAATATGATAAAGAAACGAGTGCGTTTATAGCAAGAATTGATAAGATATTAGATAGTAAACATAAGTACATTGTAGAATGTATAGATTTTTTATGCCTTGAACCATGGGGATTTTATCAATATGAAGACCATATTTCGTGGTGGTATAGCACTTTTCATGCCGAGTACCCAAAATATGATTTAGGTGTTATCCAAAAAGGAGGAATTGACTTAATGGGGAATAGTGTTTTATATGCATTGTTTATGATAAGACTGATGGAATGGCTGGAAGAGTTTATAGAGAAACAGCTTAACAAAGGAGTAGATGAGGTAAGGATAGTATATATGTATGATTATGGACATTATAATGAAAATGAAATGCCACAAGTGTATGAAGTTAGCTTGCAAAAATTAGAAAAAAGTAGAGATAAATATAAGACTTTGCATAAGAATATCGTACAGAAATCTAGAAATGGCATTGAGAAGTTTATATTTAGAAAATAAAATCAGGTACAATACATTGGGGTATGGGAGGGAGTAATGATAAGTAGTTATCCAAATATGCAGGATAGTTTGCCACATGCGTTTTATGGCGTACCGCTACAATTACGAGGTGTGTAATGGCAACATTGTATTTGGGGATAGATATCCCTTTGGCTGAGAAAGAGTATACATTTGAAGGTATGGTGCGTTTTACGTGGTTAGAGGATATATATATAAGATGCAAGAGCGAGTATGTAAAGAGATATGGGATACATCAATGGTACGAGGATATAAAGGAGTATTCTGTAATCTTTAAGGAGCTTACCATTGAACGATTAAACTTACCGGCTTATTATAATTGGGAGAAAAGCTTGATACCATACAATAAAAAGATGAGTGAGTTTAAAGACATAATGGAAAAGACATTGGGTAGTCAATATAAATACACTGTACAATGGATAGATTCTTTATATTTTCGAGAATGGATATTTAATGAATTTGATAGCAAAGGATATATTACTCACACATATGAAGACCATATTTCGTGGTGGGAGGGGACTTTTCACTCTGAATATCCAAAATATGATTTAGACATTGTCCAAAAAGGAGGAGTTGTTTTGGTGGATAATTATGTTTTACAAGCATTGTTTATGGTAAGACTGATGGAATGGCTGGAAGAGTTTATAGAGAAACAACTCAACAAAGGGGTAGATGAGATAAGGGTGATGTGTATGCAGGATTATGGGCATTATGATTTAGACGCAAAGCCAAATATTTGTGAGGTCAGCTTGCAAGAGTTTAAAGAAAGTAAAAACAAATATGAAACTTTGCATAAGAATGTCATACAGAAATCTGTAACTGGTATTGAGAAGTTTATATTTAGAAAATAAAATTACAGACTCTATAATGCCAGGTTATAGCACGAGAAACAGGAGATAATTATCCGCCAATATTGCACACGAAAAGTACAAGAGGATACTTCCATCACTATCACAACGGGTTGAAATTTAGTCAATATCCTAACAAACATGATAGTTTGCCAAATGTGTTTTATGGCGTACCGCTACAATTACGAGGTGTGTAGTGGTACAGGCATATTTTAGGACACTAAGAAATTGTATTTAGGTATAGTAGGGGAAATGTAAGTCTAATAAAAATAGCAAGGGAACAAGACAACCAGTACCAAATATTGACACTGGTTGTCTTGTTTTTGTTATATGTTCCCTAAATAAAATCTCTTAACAAACAAAATATTGAGAGAGATTTTTTCTAATCTTTTTTTCTCAAATTGATTGGATTTTTTATTTTGTTAAAGCTATCGTTGTTTCTAAGTAAAAACTCCTCTGTCAGCGACATGTACGCAAGACCACCAGTGCTTTTGGGATCAAACTGCATGATAGACAACCCAAAACTCGGAGCTTCTCCGAGGCGCACATTGCGAGGTATTTTGGTGTCAAAGACTTTTTTGCCAAAATACTTGACAATTTCTTCTGTAACGCTATGGCTCAAATTTGAGCGAGAGTCATACATCGTCAATACGACTCCTTCCACTTCTAGTTTGGGATTGTAGTGCTTTTTGACAAGTCTAATTGTATTCATAAGTTGGCTTAACCCTTCCAATGCATAATATTCACCTTGTAGTGGTATTACAATGCTGTCCGCAGCAGCCAAAGAGTTGACCGTGAGCAATCCTAGCGAGGGGGGGCAGTCTATATTGATGTAGTCATAATCTTTATCTAATGGTAAAAGTGCCACTTTTAACACTTCATCTCTTTTTTTAACATTGTTAATAAGCTCTAATTCTGCACCTACCAAGTCAATGTTGCTAGGCAATATGTCCAAATTCTGTACAGAGGTTTTTATGATAGCCTCCTTTGCCGTACACTCTCCAATCAGTACATTGTAAGTTGTATTTTGTAACTCCTTTTTTTGTATACCAAGACCACTACTTGCATTGCCTTGTGGGTCAATATCCAGCAGGAGTACTCTTTTGCCCATTGCTGCTAAGTATGCAGAAAGATTGACGCAAGTAGTCGTTTTGCCAACACCACCTTTTTGATTTGAAAATGCTACAATTTTGGACATAACTTTATTATAACATATATGCGTATTGTGGTCAACTAAAACGATGAAAAGTAAGGATAAAGTACATCAAGTCCATACTGTTCAAAAGGCAAAGATTCTGCCTAAAATATAAATGTGTCTGGTATAATGCAGAAGTTTTGCTTAAAAATGCAGAAAAGATAGTTTAATGAATAAAAAAGTAACATAAATTTTTAAAATTTATGTAAAAAACAAGTGACAAATTTCTAGATTTATGTTATAATAGAGTATGATCATATTTATGGTACATTTAACAGTATTCATAAAATGTCATACTGGTATGCTGTAAACTCTTACCAAAAAAATTGTTGTGTTAGTAATAAAATATCTTGTTAATCTAGATACTATACTAAAAAAGAAACAAAAATGATGAAGTACATTAATCGTAGGCAGAGCATTTTAATACTTTTTTTGTGCGCATTGGTCGCAGTATTGTTGTACACTTTGTTTGCTGGATTTGTGCCAGAAAATAAAGTACAGTTTGTTCAACAAGGACTTTCTGCTACTGCTGTAAAAAGTATTGCTTATGCAGAGAGTCGTAGTTTTGTCATCAGTGGGTTGGACTACATCGTTTATTTTGCGATAGCGTTTGCAGTGGTATTCAGTACAATTGCAGTAATCTTTGTTGTCAGTATTTTAAGGTATAAATACTTGCGATTAAAGCAAAAAAAGTTGATAAAGGACAATAGTATAATAGTGTGTGATAAGTGAGGGTTTGGTATTTAAGCTGACGTCTTAGTATTTTAGGTAGCTTTATAGAATTATGTTAAAAACCACTAACATTAGAATAATATTTTTATCTTTACTGTTGTGTTCTTGTCTTTTGATATTGGGCACAGGAGTTTTGTTATTGTCTGATTTTTCTAATTTAAAAGTGAGTGTTTTTAGCAACCAAGCTATGTCATCTGCCAATAGTGTTGTCGTTTTTAGTGCACTGCCTTTTTATGATGAGATTTCTGGCTGGCTGATGGGGTTGGAAGATTGGCAGATACTTGTTGTAGTATCTTTGTCTGCTATTATAGCTTTGACTACAATAGCTATGTTGGCTGTGAGTATTATGAGGTTGTTTTCCAATGGTAAAAACAGTAAGTATGATGTCAACGACAGTGGAAATGCAGACTATTCTCACAACATTCAGTATGAGGCTGTACCATTGAACTCACAGTATGCACACGATGAAAACGGTAATCAATTATATTTAGGGGTAGGATTGGATACGCAAATGCAACAAGTACCACAGATAGAAACAATGTACACACCAGACATGGCAAGTGCTATTGATTTAGCTCCAACTGTGCGTCATGGTGATGCCATAGGATTGTCAGATAAAGGGCGTCTGTCAAACGAAACTTTGGATAGGTTGGGCTTTGACATAAACACTCCCTTCATTAGTGAAACACCCAGTTTTTCTATGACTGACGAAAGAAAAGCAAAGCAACGCATAGAGTGGCTAGAACAAGAAAAGAAAGTTATTTTGCAGCGTTTGGCAAAGTTAAGTGACGAACATAAATATTTAAAAAGTAGCATTGATACAATAGTCAGTGCAACAGAAAAGGATATCGCTGATATGCAATCTGAATTGGAAGAACTAGATAGACTATTGCACAAATCCTCTAAAAAGGAGAAAGCTCGCATTAGAGAAGAAATGAGTTTGAGAAATGAGGCAGTGCAAAATGCTCACATGCAACTTAATGAGATTGTGAGCCCAAACAACAGTAAAGTTTCTGATTTGAACATTTTAGCAAGCGAATTGGAAAATTTAAATACTGCTAGAATGGCAAATGAAGATGAATTGGTCAAAGCAAAAGCTGATCAAAAAATATTTGAGATGATAAAAGAAAGTGAAAAGCCAGAGCGAGATAAAAGGCGAAAAGATTCACTTTCAAAACTCAAAGAAATCATGCATGAGGCCAATGAGATTGAAGTCGAAAGTGACAATCTAGAAAATAGAATAGAAAGAAGAAATCAAGAAAAGAAAGTGCTGGTTGCAGAAAATTCAGCAGTTGAGTTTGCTATACTGTCTACTTCTGATTTGGATAAAGTATTGGAGTTGTCACAAAAAATCAGCAATAACAATCAAGTTATTGTTGAACTTGATAGAATGAACAATGCAGATATGCGTGCAAGGAGTTCAAAGCCCGTAAGTTTGAGAAAGCTGAAAAGAGAGGCAAGCGACATCATTGAGGATTTGGACTTGACTTACGACGAAATTGTAAGAGAAGAAGATCAGGTTTTGGTTTCTACTATCAAGTCTTTTATGATGAGAGATTTAGGCGAGAAAAAGAGATTTGCTCAAGATGAAGTTTTGAAAGCGCAAGGCAGATACGAAATTTTGACAGACGAGTATCATAGAAGCTTGACAGATGCTTCTTTTAGCATATCCAATGCAATGCGTGATGCAGATACAGAATTTGGTAATGTAAAAGCAAAACTGCAAGCCATTGATGATAAGTTGGCGGTTGCAAGTGGCGCTGAGGCTGCTATGTTGAATATAGAGAGGTTGACTGTGGAGGATGCACTTCAAGTCGCTGAATTTAATTTAGAGAGGGCAAAAGCGCAGACAATAAAAGACCGTTTGACGGTTAAGTCAAAGCTTGATGACAACTTAGCAGAGGCACAGCGCATCATTGATTTGGCTGTAAAAGAATATGAGAATCTAATCTTAAAAGAAAAAAATATAGATTTAGAAGCTCACAAAGCGGTTGTGTCGGGCAGTGGTGTGATTTGTAAAATGCGCAGAGAGCATGAAAAGAACGAAAAGGAAAAGGAAAACAAGCGTGTTACTGCGCAAGAGAATTTTAATAGACGAAAGCTAGAAATTGAAAGCGAGAAAAAGAGATTGAATCAAAACGCTAGTTTGGATGCACAAATGAGTTTTGCAATGGAGGAAGACGTTGCTAAAGCTCAAAATGGAGATATAGATGCGCGCAATAGGCTGGAACAAAGTTTGCTTGCTCGCATGTCAGAAGATGAAAAACAATATTTCTTTGCAATGCGTCCAGATGAAAAATGGCGTTTTATTATGATGGAGATTGAAGAAATTGTAAGACGAAGTCAGCAACAGACAAAGGAATCACTAGCAAGAATAGAAGCAGAAGAAAAGGCATTGCAGGCACAATTGGAAGCTGACGCAAGAGTGCGGGAGTTGGAAGAAGCAGCCGAGTTGGCTCAAACACAAATGGACGAACAGACACTGCAAGCGCAAGTTGATGCAGAGTTGTTTAGGTTGCAGTCTATTGATTCTGCTGCTAATGCAAAAGAAAAAGCAGAAAAGTATGCAGAAGAAATTATGCGTGCCGCACAAGAGGAGCGTCAAAGAGCGCATGACCTTGTGCAAGCTGTAAAAAAACGCGCTTTAGAGTCACAAAAACAAGTTGAAGAAATAGTAAGATACAGTAAAATTAGTGGCGAAAGTACAAGTCCAAGTAGTGTTGTGCAAGCTTTTAATTTGACAAATTCTGTTGAAACTGATGAAAACATAAGCAGTACTATTGATAATTTTGATTTAAACAAAAGTAGTGATAACTATATTGTAGTCAATGGAAGTAGTGAGGATTATGGAAATGTCAATGGAGTAGTCAATAGTATGGGATATATGGATGTAGAAATTGCCGAAGCTAACAGAGATTTGGCAACAGCTCAGGCTGAAATGGACCGCTTGAATGCGCAATTAATGGGAATTGTAGACCAGACTGACAAGCAAGAAGAAGCTGAAAGGCTAAAAGCAGAGCAAAAATTGAAATTAGAAAATGAATTTATGCGAACTGAGCTTGAAAGACAAAAGTCTTTGGATGACCAGCTTAAATTTGTTCAACAAAGTCAATTGGATATGCAGCGTTTATTGGAAGAGCAAAAGCTTAAAGAAGAGAAACGCTTGTATGAAGTGGAAGAGCAACAAAAGCTAGAACAGATTAAAATACAAAGTGAACAAGAGATATCAAGGCAAGTAGAGCAAATGCGTAGGCAATTGCAAGATGAATTGCAAACTAGGCAAGAAGCTGAGCGTGTTAAAGCAAAAGGTGATGTAGTTTTTGCAGAAGAAGAGATTGCCAAAATAGCAATGCAAGAGCGTGACTTGCAAAATAAATTGTTCGAACAATTAGAGCTAGAACGCGAGCAGTTATTGCGTGAAAGAGAGCGTGCTAACCAATTGATTCAAGAAGCAAATCATAGGGCAGAAGTTGCAGAGCAAAATTCAAAACTGGAAACTGAGAGAGCAATATCCAAAATGGAACAAGAATTTTTCAGATTGAGGCAAGAATTTGAGAAGACAACGAGTATTCAAGAGGTTGAACAGTATGTAAGTGCAATAGAAGCCAAAGCAAAAGAAGAGGTAAATCAAGCAAATAAAAGAGCAGAGAATGCTGAAAATATAGCAAAGCAACACAGAGAGTTTGCTGATAGTCATGCGCGTCAAGTAGCAGAGGAAATCGCATCAGTTGCGACAAAGCAAGCACAAGATGCAAAAGAAGAAGCAGCGAAAGCTATGATGGATATGGAAAAAGAAATCTTACGCGTTAGACATGATATGGAGGACAGTAAGAAAGCAGGTGAGATAGAAACCTATGTAAGCGTCATTGAGTCTAAAGCAAGAGAAGAAGTAAATCAAGCAATCAAAAGAGCAGAGCAGGCAGAGGCGTTGGCTCGCCAGCACATGGAATACGCAACCGAACAGGCTCGCAAAGTTGCGGATGCTGCTAGTGCTATTGCTACAAAACAGGCACAAGATGCAAAAGAAGAGGCAGCTAGGGCGCGTGCAGATATGGAGCAAGAACTAATGTCTGTTAGACAAGAAATTGAGTTGTCTAAAAAGGAAAATGAGGTTGCTGCATATGTAGCTACCATAGAGGCAAAGGCACAAGAAGAAGTAAATTTGGCTATAAAGAGAGCAGAACAGGCAGAACAGTTTGCAAAACAACAAATTGCAGATGCCACCGAAAAAGCCAGAAAAGTTGCTGAAACTGCGTCCTCACAAGCTGCTATACAAGCTAAATCTGTTTTGAATGAGGCATCTAGAACTCGTTCTGATATGGAAAGAGAAATCATGCATTTGCGTCAGGAGATAGAAGGCTTTAAAAAGCAAAATGAGATTCAATCCTATTTGTCTGCGGTAGAGAAAAAAGCTCAGGAAGAAGTGAGTCAGGCTGTTTTGAGAGCAGAACAGGCAGAAGAAAAATCAAGACAACAAATGGATGATTTGAAATCTCAATTTCAACGCGAAATGCAGGAATTGCGTGCTTTGCATGAAGAAGATGAATCATTTAAAATGTCAGAGTATGAGCATATGTTGATGTCGGAAAAGCAGGCAGCTCTTGAAAGAGCAGAAAAGGCAGAGCAAGCTTTGAGATTGGCAGAAATGCAGAAAATGGAAATTGAGCGACTGGCACACTTGAATGCATTAGATTCCAAAGCAAAGGAATTGCAAGTGGATAAATCTAATTCTGATAGAGTTGCTCACAAAGTTGCTGCAAAAAAAGCAGAAATTGCACAAATTAGAGTGTTGACAACACAAATTAAGACAGAGGCTGACTTAAAGCTTGTGTTAGAAAAATTGAATATTCTAAATCAATTTTTGGATGAAGATGAGAGGTCTAGCAATGAGCTCATAGATATGATTGCTCGTGCAACAATTGATGCGAGACATGCAGGTGAAATGGCTGTTTTAAGAAATAAATTGGAACATTCCCTTGCTGGCAATCAACAAAAGCCAGTTAATGTCAACATATCGCCTCGTCGCTCTACAACAAGG
Organism: Clostridiales bacterium; assembly: GCA_031286385.1. Classification (GTDB taxonomy): domain Bacteria; phylum Bacillota; class Clostridia; order Christensenellales; family Pumilibacteraceae; genus WRGC01. The sequence goes on from JAITUJ010000078.1 coordinate 10,037, forward strand.
ACAATAAGGACTAGGGCGGCTAGGAGACCAATATCTAGATTGTCTTCTAGAATGGGTAGTCGTATGAGGTCAGGAACAAGGCCAATTAGAATGTCAGATAGAGACAGATTAGATAGAGATAGATATAGCGAAAGACCAATTTCACGAGGGTACAGAAGACCTCCAGAATAACACTCGTTTTTTCTAACCAATTTTAAACAATTGACGAGAAAGATTGTGTTTGATTTTTTTGTGGTTGTTGTATTTTTATTACTTTTTAGAAATCTTGTAAATTATTGACATTGTTTATTTTGCAAATTTATTTGACAATAAGTTGTTATTAAAGTAAAATGAAAATATACTTTTGTGCAGCACTTGACAATAAATATGGTTGATAATTTTTTAGAAAGTTTAGACAAACAAAAGGAATTTATTTTATTAAATATGGAGAATAATGATGTTTAATTCACAAGACAGATTTGACAATCAAGATTTGAATAATAACAAAGGCATGGCTGGTGAACAATCTAGTGTGCCCGATAATGATGGTCACAATCAACATGTAAACAATCGTTCTTCTAATTATTATGATACTGTAGAGTATGATGATGAAATAGAGGAATATGACGATTACGACGATGATTACGACGATTATGATGAAGAGTATCCTGATGATTTCTATGAGCGTCAGTTGGATAGGGTTTTGGATGAGTTGGCAGATTTAAGGAAAAATATAACTTCTGCAAATTCTCGTAACAATACAAGTCAAGTACACTTTGCGCCTGATTTTACTTGGCCTCCATATCCTGTACAAAGTAGAGTAGTACCTTATAGTTATCAAGTTGTAGGCGGATCAAAAATAGAAAGTAAGGGTGAGTATATGCTAAAACAGGAATTGCATAATCTTAAAGAACAATTAGGTCGTGTTCGAAGTGATATTGACACTGCTAGAAATGACAGCAAATTGTTTAAAGAAATAAGCAAAATTAAGGACGAAATAAGCAAAGATAAGTTTGCTGAGCAAAGGTTTGCAGAACAAAGAGCAAAAGACAGTCAACGCGATTTGTTTGCAGAAGTAGCTAGAATCAATGCAAATGCAGAGCTTGAAAAAGTTAAAGCAAATGCAGAGCTTGAAAAAGTTAAGGTTAAGGCTGAATTGGAAAAGATTAAGGCCGATGTAGAAATCAATAGATTGCGTACTGGTATAGAAAATAACAGTAAAGCAGATTTTGAGCAAGCTAATAAAATTGAATTTGATAAACTCAATGCACAATTAGAGTATTTAAAAGACCACAATGCGCAAAGTGTTTTTAATTCAGAAATTGCTAGACTAAATGCTCAAATTGTTTCTATGCAAAAAAATGGTAGTGTTGACTTTTCAGCACGCAGTTCATCAAGTGATGTTCAACAGTTTTTGCAAGCTCAAAGTTCTAACAATGTGTTGAAAGATGAAATAAGAAGGTTGTACAATCAAATTGACAAGATGAGTGATAGGAGTAGTTCTGAAAGGTATTTAGATGATGAGTTTAGTAAAGTTCACAAAAATTTTGACAACATAGCTAAGAGTGAGTCAGAGAAAGAGTTTAGAAATATTCAAGCTCAATCTAAAGATGCCCTTTTAAATGAAATGCGTCAAATTGGTAGCAAAATCGAGGCGTTACCAAAAAACGAATTAAGCCCTCAAAGTGGTGATGTTTATTATCATCCATCTGTTGGCAACTTTAATGATGCCAAATCCTTTGAGGGCGTAATTTTTAATGATAACGCGCGAAATTTTAACAGTACGAACAGTACAAAAAAACAAGTTTATCCTCTGAATGCTGACAACAAGGATTTATATTCAAAGACAGTGAACTTTGATACTTTGGAAGTTGGTAAAAATATTTTGTCCAGACTTGATGGTATTGCAAATGCATTAGAAGATGTTCTGGATGATGAAAAACTTTCTGCAATTCACGATGAAGTGAGTAAAATTTTGTCTGTGCTAGATGCTTTGACATCAATAAATGACAAGTTTGTAGCAGCTACGGATGACATATCTACTCATATATCTAATGTGGACAGTAGAGTCGCTTCACTTATTCAAAAGTTTGATAAGGCAAATGGTGTAACGGATGTTTCTGTCTTGGTTGATTTGAAAGAGAAAACTTTCTCATTGCAACAATATTTACAGGAAAATGTAAGTCAATCTAAAACAAACTTTGATAAGATTGTCAGTGTAGAAGACAAACTATCTCAACTTTTGTCGCATTCAGACTGGGCTGAAAATACAAATAGTCAGTTGATGTCTGATGTGGCTTTTATTAAAAATAGGTTACAAGATTTGCAAAATGGTCAAAATACAGGTGATTTGCAAGTTGAAATCTCTTCTATTAAGCAAGCTTTGGGTGATTTGTCTTTGATGAGACAGTTATTAGAGCGTGGAGTTTCTGAACAGTCCGAGTTTACACCGACTGATTTTGCTACGCTTGCAAATGATGTTGCAATTATCAGAACTCAAATAGAGAAGAGTGCATTAGAAAGTAAAATTGAAAATCAGTCTAGTGTTGTAAATAACGACACGCATATTACAGATGAGTTGTCAAAGTTGAGTGCACGTTTTGACAGTGAGTTTGGTGCTGTTGTCCAAAAACTTGCTGATTTACAATCTTTTGGACAGTCAAAAGATGAAGACATGCAGTTGTTGCTCAATGATGTGAGTTATATTCGTCAACAAATAGAAGCTAATTCTGGTGATGACGGTGTCGTTGATGCCGTATACGACAGAATTATTGATGAGTTGGCTACACTAAGGCAAATGGTTTCCACGGATAAAAATGATGCAATCATTGCAGAAATGTTATTGTTGAAAGATGAAATAAAAAATGCGCGTTTGCTTGATCAAGCAGACATTGCATCTGAATTGGAAGGTTTCAAAAATGAATTGAGAGATGTGAAAGTTGCTACTAGTAATGTTATTGATTTTAGTGGTGCGCCTTCTGTTCAGCCTGATTTTGGTCAATTGATTGGTAACATTGAGGCATTGCGCAGTCAGTTGGATGAGTTTAAGCAAAGCACTCACACAGATGTAAACAAGGCGTCGTTTGATGACGCTAAGTTGCTTGATGAAATTGGCAAGTTAAGAGAAGAAATAAAATTGGTTACTGTAAAAGTACAGATTGCAAATGGTCAAAAAGATCAAGACAACGCAGTTGACAGTCTGTTGCTTGAAGAATTGGTAGCATTGAGAACGGCTAATACAACGGGTGAAGAATTATCAAATGCACAACTGATGAATGCCATTTCTGAATTGAGTGTACAGATAAGTTCGTTAGTCCCTTCTGGGGTTGCATCTGGAACTGATTCAAAGGTGCTTGATGAAGTTGAGTCTTTGCGTGCTATGATTGCAGAGGCAACAGTTGACAACAATACGCATGTTTCAAATATTAGCAATGATATTAAGGAACAAGTCGTCGCCTTGAGAGAAGAGTTGCAACAAGTTAAGTCAAATGACAATGTTGAAATGGCTTTGGATTTGTTATCTTTGCACAATGATATTGCTTCTTTGCGTACTTGGGGTGACCTGAACAATGCAAACTTGCAAGAAAGACTTGTATCTATTCAAGATAGTATCTTAAAGAATAGAGCAGAATATGATGATAGAACAGATAATCAATCTGCTATACTGGATGCGATAGATGACATTAGCAGAAGAATGGGGCAAACTCAAACTAATGAAGGTTTGGATGACTTCAAGCTATATTTGCAAAATTTGCAACAGCAAATTGATTTAAGTTTGCAAGATAAATTGACAGAAATTCAGAACAACATTTCAACAACTGGTCACCAATCGAATGAGCACTTTGACAGTCAAGTTATGCTGGAAAAGATTGAGCAATTAAATGCAAAAATAGCTGATGGGCAAGAGCAAGATTTGAGCGACATCAAACAACAAATTCAAGTGTTGCAAAAAGTATTGGTGGGCGATAAAGAGCAAAAGCAATCTCACGATGAGCAAGTCTTGTCAGCCTTGACTGAATTGCGTTTGCAAATTGGTAGTATCCGTATTTCTAAAACGGATGGTGGAACAGAGTACGAAAAAGTAGTTGACGATTTATTGATAGAAGAGTTGGTATCTTTGCGTTCTGCTTTAAACAATGTTGGCAATGAAGAGAGTAAGTTTAAAGAAGTTTTACAACAAGAGTTAATTGCTTTGAGATCTGATTTGTCAGTAATTTTGGATGGCAATAAAGATAATCAAAGTTCAAAAGAGGCATTGGAGAAATTGTCCGCACTTAGTGACAGTTTTGCAAAAGATAGTGCTACTGACAGTCTGTTGCTAGAAGAATTGGTAGCTCTGAGAACTAGTCTATCACAAGCAAAAGGCAACTCTGTATCTTTGGATGACAACATAATAGATTCTATAACAGATAAAGTGCGACAAGAAGTGTCTACTTTGAGAGATGATTTTAATCAAATTATCGCTGACAAAAATCAAACAAATGACGCAGTGGACTCTGTATTGATAGAAGAGTTGGCAGCGTTGAGAAGTACTTTATCTAAATTTAATCCAGAAAATGCTAGTGCTACGGATGCATTTGCTATGAGTGAGTTGCTTGTTGCAATTAAGAGTGAGCTTGGAGTTTTAGCTACCAACAACAGTATGACATCTTTGGATAGCTTGTTGCGCGATGAATTAGCGTCGTTGCGTGCTGAAATCGGTTTGTTGCAAGTTGTGGATAACAGTGGTGTTCAAAGTGAAATTGCTGCCATAAAAGAAATTTTGATTGACTTGAATAGCAATTCAAATGATGAGGTTGTGCAAAAATTATCAGTTGTCCATGATGACTTGGCTTCTTTGCACAAAAATATTGAAAATGGTAGTTACGGTGCAAACAATACACAAGATTCTAGTGCTGTTGCTGATATTAAAAAGAGCGTTGTTCAGTTGCGTGATCAAGTTGCAAAAGTCATCGCAAATAGTGATTATATCTATGACTTTGCAGAGCAGTTTGAACTGTTGCAAACAGAGCTAAATGAAGTTAAGAAAGTCAAAGAGGAACCTGATTATGGCGTCTTAAATGAAGTTATGGAGGTTCGCAAAGAATTTCAAGATATTAAGACAAATTTGGG
>JAITUJ010000036.1 GCA_031286385.1 Clostridiales bacterium
CTCGATGTCGGCTCGTCACATCCTGGGGCTGTAGCAGGTCCCAAGGGTTCGGCTGTTCGCCGATTAAAGTGGCACGCGAGCTGGGTTCAGAACGTCGTGAGACAGTTCGGTCCCTATCCTTCGCGGGCGTAGGATATTTGAAAGGATTTGCCCCTAGTACGAGAGGACCGGGGTGAACATACCTATGGTGCACCTGTTGTCGTACCAACGGCATAGCAGGGTAGCTATGTATGGACGGGATAAACGCTGAAGGCATCTAAGCGTGAAACCCACCTTAAGATAAGATATCCACATTAGACTCCTTGTAGACCACAAGGTTGATAGGTCAGAGGTGTAAGTGCAGCAATGTATTTAGCTGACTGATACTAATAAGTCGAATGCTTGATCAAACTTGCCTTTTTTAAAAAAGGTGGTTGAAAGGCAAATATGACACAATAGTTAGAATATATTGTTAAATTGTCAGTGACATTTGTCATTGAAGTCTTTTTTATGCGGTTGTGAGTGTGCGATTGTATTGCCACTTAGCCATGGCGGTGATTATATCACAGTGGATCCACCCGTTCTCATTCCGAACACGGTAGTTAAGCACTGTAGAGCCAAAGGTACTTGCTTGGAAACGGGCCGGGAGAATAGGTCGTTGCCGCTTTTTACTTTTTATAAAACACTGCAACATGCACATAAGTAACCAGATTTCATTTGTTTTTTCATAAATTGTTATGTGTGTGTTGTGGTAGTTTTTATAGCAAAAAGGAGAGATTGAGTAGAGAATTTGTATTTTCTGCTCTATGTCTTTAAGTCGTACAATATAGTATTCCTCAGTAGCTCAGTGGTAGTAGCATTCGGCTGTTAACCGAAGGGTCGTAAGTTCGAATCTTACCTGGGGAGCCAAAGATGTCCAGACTTTGAAAGTTTGGACACTTTTTATAACTAAGGTGTATTTCAAGTAAAACAGTATGAACTTTGTTTTGTAGTTTTATGGAATAATATGTATTTACTGTATAAAAGCTCCATATTAAGAATATCAATCAATATTTTAAATTGGTAGACAAAGCGTTTCATTTGTGATATAATAATATTAATAACTAATAGAATTTGTACTATTTTAAGGAGGGTTATGGATAGAGATATAAATGACTATTCAAATGGGGAACAGAACAATGAGTTTTTGCAACCTCCGCAGCAGTTTAACAACCTTGCACAGCGGACGCAAAGGTTTGATTATCCAATGAACCAATATCCACAGAATATAAGACGACCACAGGTACCAATGCAAAATTATAATAATATACCGCAACAGATGCAAGGGTATGGCGTGCCTCCACAGTATCCGATGCAAAATTATAACAATATGCCACAGCAAGGATATGGCAATGCACCAATGTACCCGTATCCGCAGAGTTACAACAATGTTCCACAACAACAGCAGATGCAAGGGTATGGCATGCCTCCACAGTATCCAGTGCAAAATTATAATAATATGCCTCCACAGCAGAACTATTCACAACAAATGCCACAAAACAACTATCAGCAAAACTTTAATGCGTACTCACAACAAAATTCCAATAAAAAGCGAGCAAGTGGTGGTAGAAAAGTAGTTTGGGTATTAATTGTGCTTTTGCTTTTGACTTTTATAGCAAGTACTGTTTGGTGGTTTGTGATAAAAAAAGCAGATGACAAGGAACAAAATAGATGGGGACTAAATCAAGAGTATATTATGAAAATAGACAGTGAGCAAAGTGACGGACAGATACAGTTGTGTGATATAATAACGGATAGTTTTAATCAAATAAATTTATAACAGCAATCACCTCAAAAGAGGTGATTTTTTATATAAAGAGATTAAACTTAAATTGACATTATCCTTTTCACGATAGATACTAGCTTAAAATTTAAAAAATAAAATGAATTTATATATTTTTATAAATTCATTGACAATAAAATTTTGTAGTGTTATAATTTGTATATAATCTAATTTGAGGAGTTTTTATGGTGAATAACTCCAAAACTAAGGATGCAAATTCTAAGTTGTTTGGCTGGTGTGACGGCAAATGGATTGCAATTATTGCACTGTCCGTTGCTTTGGTCTTTTTGGGCAGTTTTAGTTTATATGTGCTATTGCAAACCAAAAAAGATGATTATGAGGGAAGATAATTTTTCACAGCAAACATTGTATGATGACTCCTACATGGAAGAAAAAGTATACTACGACTTGAACATAAAACATACTGGTCAATGCTCATGTGCATATTTTTGCCCATTCCACTTATTATCGTTTATGTTGCTGGGATAACATTGGTTTGGATATCGGTAGCTACATTGTTGTGGATTTTTTACTGTATGTTATCTTTTGAACGACGAAGTAGGTTTTATTGGAGAAATAGGCAGTATGTATTCTACAAAAAATTGTTTTTGTTTGAAGAAATTGCATACAGATTGTGCTGTGGTTTTGCCTTTGCTTGTGCGGCAGCGACAATAACGATTGATAAAGATAGTCCTTTTTGGGGAGAGCCTACGACGGGTTCTGTTATACCTACATTTTTAAGAGTACTAATGGGTCTATTGGCAGTGTTTGTGTGCTTTGTCTGTATGGGTATCACAACAGAGAAAATGCGTAAAGTTTATATGAAAGAACATAAAAGGCGTAAAGCCATAAAAAATATTGAAGGATAAAAATTTCAACAAAAACAGTTTACAACTTTATTTTTTATGTGCTATAATAGTATTAAATTTAAAGTAGATTGTTTTACAGAAAAAATATTTACAGATATAGGCATTTATGTGTGCTTTGTTTGAAATAAATAAAATAAATTTTTTAGGAGAATATATGAAGTTGGATGAAATAAAAAGTCTTTTGAGTGAACACACACCTGGTAGCCTGGCTACACTTGACGAAAACAATACCCCTGATGTGAGAGGTTTTGAGTTTCAATGTATTGAAGATGACAAAGTTTACTTTTTTACCAATACCAATAAAAAGGTCTACAAGCAGATTAAAGCGAACCCGAATGTTTCTTTTTTTTGCATGATAAATGGCAGTCAGTTTAGATTTTATGGCAAAGCTGTTTTTGTGCAAGATACAGCGACAGTAAAACGCTTGCACGCAGGAGCATCTGATGGGGTAAAGAAGTTTTATCCAACCAGCGAGTCAAATGGATTTACTGTTTTTTGTATAGAACACGGACAGGTAGCTTTTGTACAGGGGTTTGGACCATTTAAAACCATAACTTTTTAGTAAATATTACCTTTTTTATTTGTAAAACTGTAATTTTGACCTATAATTTTTCATAGTAAAATAAAAACTAGCTTAATGTTTTGAATTAAGCTAGTTTTTGCTTTACATGTAAAAACACTGTTCTCTTGATGGCCCTACACCTACCATACTAATTGGACACTGTGTCAGTTCTTGTATAGCTTGTAGATATAGCTTTGCATTTTTTGGCAATTCTTTAAAAGATTTACACTGACGGATATCTTGTGTCCAACCCTCAAAATCTCTGTATATAGGTGTGCAGTGTTGTAGTTGGTTTACATCAGCCACAAAGTCATCTATGACTTGATTTTTAAAGTTGTATGAAGTAGCAATTTTTAAGACGGGTATATTTGTGAGTGTATCTAATTTGTTTATGGCCAAACTAGTCAAGCCGTTTACGCGTGCAGCAAAGCGCAGTATGACCGCATCTAGCCATCCACAGCGTCTACTTCTGCCTGTCGTTGTGCCAATTTCTTGCCCTACTTCTTGTATGTGCCTGCCCAAATCATCGTCAAGCTCTGTAATAAAAGGACCAGCTCCCACTCTTGTAGTGTATGCTTTTGCAATGCCCAAAACAGAGTTGATAAAAGTAGGCCCAATACCAGAACCCACACAAGCTCCACCAGCTACTGGATGAGAACTCGTGACAAATGGATAAGTTCCAACATCTAAATCAAGCAAAGTACCTTGTGCACCTTCAAAGATTACGCTCTTACCACTGACAATTGTTTTGTATAGCAGTATTGTTGTATCTATCGCATAGGGCTTTAAAAATTGTGCATATTCTCTGTATTCATTTAGCGTTTTTGTAAAGTCTAGTTTTGTGCCATCATACATTTGTGTTAAATATTTATTCTTATATTCCCATGTTTGCTCCAATTTTTGTTTAAATGTCAAGGGGTCTATAATGTCACACATACGAATGCCACTTCGCTTTGTTTTGTCCATATAAGCTGGACCAATGCCTTTTTTTGTTGTACCTATTTTTAAATTATTCAAAGCAGTTTCACTCAATATATCTTGTTCTATGTGATAAGGTAAAATTACATGGGCACGCAGATCTATTTTTAAGCGGGATAAGTTTAAACCCAATTTTACCAAAGCTTTGATTTCTTCTGTAAGTGCTTTGGGATCTATGACCGTTCCCATGCCAATAATACAGTCACAGTTTGGGTATAAAATGCCGCTAGGGACCAAATGTAACTTAAATGTTTTGCCGTTTGCGATAATGGTGTGTCCAGCATTGTTGCCTCCCTGTGCACGCACTATCATGTCAGCGTTTTCAGCAAGAATATCAGCAATTTTGCCTTTGCCTTCGTCACCCCACTGTGCACCAACGAGTACAGTTGTATTGTATTTACTCATGATTTTATTATAACAAATTAGTGTCTTATTGACAACTGATTCGCTTATACTGAATGCAACTAGTTGTGCAAATTGAATACACTAAATTTTTTTTACATTCATACATTGCACTATGAGATACAAACAACTTTGTGAGTACATAAAACAGTTTAGAAGCATAGGGTTAACAACGGGCAGTATTGGATGTTCTGTTATGGGCAGAGAATTATACTTTGTAAAAGTTGGTAATGGAGGTAGAAATATCATTATTCAAGCTAGCATACACGCAAGGGAATACTGCACAACTACCATTGCAATAAAACAAATAGAGCACTTGATAAATTATAATCTAGGAGAGTATACCTTGTATTTTATTCCTATGCTCAATCCAGATGGAGTGGAGATGTGTCATGATAGCGTGGACTTTAATAATCTCAAAGCTAATGCGAACTTTGTAGACCTCAACACAAACTTTGATGCCCATTGGGGACAAGGGGCACAAAATCAACAAAAAGCTGGTTTAGCAAACTATATTGGCAAGTATCCTCACGATCAACCAGAAACAGAGTCAATTGTACAGTTTACAAAAAAATTGTCACCTGTTTCCACAATGAGTTATCACAGTAGGGGAAGAGAACTGTATTGGGACTTCTTTGCTCCCTATTTTGATATGCGTCGTGACAAAGAAATAGCTTTGGTATTGGCATCATATTTACAGTATAAGGTGGTTAGCAGTCAAAATAGCAGTGCTGGTGGATACAAAGACTGGTGCATACAACAGTTTAAAATTCCTAGTTTTACAGTAGAATTTATGCCCGAATTTTATTCATACCCAATACCACAAGAAGCAGTGCTACAAGAGTTTAATTTATCAAAAAATTTGCCTCTTATATTGATAAATTGCCTTTCTTAGTGAAATCAGTTTTAAAATCTCACTAAAATAAATTGCCTATGAATAAATAACATACTATTAACATATTTTAATTGTACAAATAAAAGTTTATTTCGTGCTTATTTTCATAGATAATTGAGTTGACTTTTTTGTATTAAAATGTTAAAATTTAGTTATATAAAAAATAAGGAGATTTTAATTATGGCAGTTAATTTGCGTGGGCGAAGTTTTTTAAAACTATTGGACTTTACGCCTGAGGAAATTCGATATTTACTAGAAACTTCTAAACAGTTTAAAAGACTTAAACTGTTAGGTACGCCACATAAATATCTAGAAGGCAAAAACATTGTTTTGCTTTTTGAAAAGACTTCAACTAGGACTCGTTGTAGCTTTGAAGTTGCTGGATATGATTTGGGTATGGGTGTAACTTATTTAGATCCAGGTAGCAGTCAAATGGGTAAAAAGGAGTCAATTGAAGATACTGCAAAAGTTTTGGGTAGAATGTATGATGGCATTGAGTACAGAGGTTATGCCCAAAGCATAGTAGAAGAATTGGCTGACAATGCAGGTATTCCAGTTTGGAATGGTCTTACAACGGACTTTCATCCTACACAAATGCTGGCGGACATATTGACAGTAGAAGAGAACTTTACAGATGGCATAAAGGGCAAAAAGTTGGTATTCTTTGGCGATGCACAAAACAATGTGGGCAATTCTTTAATGGTAGTCTGTGCAAAATTGGGATTGCATTTTGTAGCTTGTGGACCAAAAGAACAAATGCCTGAATCAAAGTTGGTAAAGCAGTGTGAAGCCATTGCAAAGGAGAACGGTGCAACAATTACTTTGACGGATGACATAAAAAAAGCAGCGACTGGTGCCCATGTCATTTATACAGACATATGGGTGAGTATGGGGGAGCCTGCTGACTTATGGGCAAAACGCATAAAACTGTTAGAGCCATACAGAGTGACAAAAGAAGTGATGAAAATGGCTGATAAAGAAGCAATATTCTTGCATTGTTTGCCTTCTTTTCACGATACAAAGACAACCATTGGAGAGGATATTGCTAAACAATTTGGCGTAAAAGAAATGGAAGTTGCAGACGAAGTTTTTAAAGGTAAACAGTCGCGGGTATTTGACCAAGCAGAAAATCGCATGCACACAATTAAGGCTGTAATGTACAGTACACTATGCTAGACTTAGTGGTTAAAAATATTGGAGATTTTATATGGGATATAAAAAAGGAAATGGTTCCAATGTGGTAATAGCACTGGGTGGTAACGCATTAGGTGACACCCCAGAGGAACAATTAGAGCTTGTCAAGCAAACAGCAAGTAGTATAGTAGACTTAGTAGAAAATGGCATTAATCCAATAATATCACACGGCAATGGACCACAAGTTGGTATGATTAACAATTCTTTTGCCATGAGTTTTACAGTTGATAAAAAAATACCAGAGATGCCATTCCCTGAATGTGGTGCTATGAGTCAAGGGTATATAGGATATCACTTGTCACAAGCAATTACAAATGAGCTAAAAAAGAGAGGAATAAAGCGTGCTGTTGCAAACATAGTGACACAAACAGTGGTTGATAAAAATGATGAAGGGTTTAAAAATCCTACAAAACCAGTAGGTGCATTTTTGTCAAAGCAACAAGCGGATAAAAAAGCAGCAGAGACCGGACTAACCTTTAAAGAGGACTCAGGAAGAGGATACAGACTTGTTGTTGCCTCTCCAAAACCGCAACGAATAGTTGAGTTTGATGCTATCAAAGACTTGCATGATAACGGTTATATCGTTGTGGCTGTTGGGGGTGGAGGAGTGCCCGTTTTTGAAACGCCGAATGGTTATCAAGGAGTCCCGGCAGTAATTGATAAAGATCGATCGTCTGCAAAAATAGCAGCCGACTTTGGCGCTGATATGTTGGTTATTTTGACAGCAGTTGAGAAAGTCGCAATAAACTTTAACAAACCGGATCAAAAAAACTTGGATAAAATGACAGTAAGTCAAGCACAGCAGTATATAAAAGAAGGGCAGTTTGCACCCGGTAGCATGTTGCCAAAAGTCTTAGCCTGTATAGAATTTGTGCAGAGTTTTAAAGGGGGTAAGGCATTAATAACTAGTTTAGAAAAAACTGCTTTGGGACTAGCAGGAAAAACTGGAACATTGATTGTAGCTGACTAACAATTTTTACGCTGAAAAAGTTTAAGCTCAACAACTGTGTTAGGTTCCATTGAGATGTGCAAAGTTTGAGCTTAATTATTTAAAATTATAAAATGGAGGTATTGTAATCATCATGGAAGATGAAAAAAAATCAAAAAAATTAGGGCTTATTCCACTTGTAGCATTAATTGTGGGGTCTAGTATTGGTGGTGGAATATTTAATGCAACTGCTGATATAGCTGGTAGTGCCCCTGCTGGGATAGCGCTGTTGACATGGTTGATAGTGGGAGCTGGCATAATGTTGTTGGTGCTCTCGCTCAACAATATTATAAGAAAAAGGCCAGACTTAGATGGTGGACTTGTGCAATATGCAGAAGAAGGTTTTGGCAAGTTTTGGGGTCTTGTGTCTGGTTGGGGTTATTGGCTTTCTGCATGGTTAGGCAATGTAGCGTTTGCAGCACTTTTATTGTATGCAATTGGTGGATTATTGCCTAGTGGTAGTTATTGGCAAAATCAGTTTATGTTTGGTGAGGAAGCTACTACCGCTGGTATAATTTTGCCATTTATGATAGTGTCTATTGTCATGTGGGGGCTGGTACTATTGGTCACAAGAGGTGTGCAATCTGCTGCTTTTATTAACACTGTTGTGTTGATAGCAAAGTTTGTTCCACTATTGTTGGTATTGGTCATGAGTTTTGTAGCCTTTAAAGCGGGAATATTTAAAAGTGGATTTTGGGACAATGTCTTTGCTGGTGGAGATGACGGCATAACACTTTGGGGCAGTATAAGTGGCGGTTTTATGACAATGATTTGGTGCTTTGTCGGTGTAGAAGGTGCTTGTATGTTTGGCGACAAAGCAAAAAATCAAAAGAGCGTTGCCAAAGCAACCAATATAGGATTTGTGTTGTTGTTGGTCGTGTACTTGTTGCTGTCAATTGTTCCTTATGGAGTTTTATCACAAGGAGATCTTGCAGATTTGTCAAAACCTGCATTGGGTGGTGTATTGCAAGAAGCTTTTGGTGGCAGTATGGCTGGGGTATACATCGTCAATGTAGGACTGATAATCTCATTGCTAGGTGCATGGTTAAGTTGGACAATGTTACCCGTGCAAACATTGGAAGTTATGGAGAAGCAAGGCTATATATCAAACCATTTTGCAAAGAAAAATAAACAGGGTGTACCAGTGTTTAGCTTGGTAGTCACTACAATATGTGCGCAAGTATTTATGCTTTTATTTTTGTTTCCTGATTTTTTGATAGCTGGTGAGTCTCCGTACAATTTCTTTGTGTACATGTGTGGAAATGCAATTATGGTCACTTGGTTTTTTGCTGCTATGTATCAAATCAAATTATCACTCAAAGATGACAATAAAGCAAGCCTTGTATTGAATACAGTGATAGGTACATTAGCGGCAGCTTTTCAGGTGTTTATGGTTTTGAGCGTGGGTGGCTGGTTGTTTATGACGATGTGGATAACTTATATACCTGCATTTGGACTGTATCTAGCAAAACGCAAAAAAGATGTTGCAAACACTGATGAAAAACTTTTTTCATCACTTGAAATATTGTTTATGTCAATCATAACGATTGTTGCAGTCATTTCCGTTGTACTGGTGTTGACAAAAGCGGTCGATATTTTTGGTCTGTTCTTATAATAGTTATTAAAAATCTGTGTGTTGTTCATTTGAGTGTTTGTAAAAAATACGCACTCTAAATATAAAACTTTAAAGAAAATCTATCTAAAATTTTTTAAGAGTACTTAAAAAATAATGGAGGTTGATACCTCAAAAGGAGAATACCAAATGAAAGGTATAAATGTAAAAAGTGAAATAGGAACTTTAAAAAAAGTTTTATTACATCGGCCTGGCAGAGAGTTGCTAAATCTGACACCAAACACTTTGGGTGAGTTGTTGTTTGATGACATTCCATTTTTAAAAATGGCACAGGCAGAGCACGACGCTTTTGCCAAGACACTGTCAAAAGAAGGCGTAGAAGTAGTGTATATTGAAGACCTTGTTACGCAAATTTTTGACAAAGATTCCGAGATTAAAAAGAAATTTTTAGAGCAATTTATAATTGAAAGTGGAGTCAGTAGTGCGTATTTTCACAGTAAAATTTATGATTATCTTTGTGAAAAATTTACAAATAATAAAGATTTGGTGTTAAAGACGGTAGAAGGCATCAACATTGACGAACTTAAAATTGACAAAACCAAACATTTGAGTGCTATGGTTGCAGACCAATCTTTTATGATTGTCAAGCCAATGCCAAACTTGTATTTTACTCGTGATCCTTTTGCATCTATTGGAGATGGCGTGTCTGTACACAAAATGTATTCTGTCACTAGAAATCGCGAAACAATATACGCTGAATATCTTTTTAAGTATCATCCAGATTTTAAGGATTCTCCACAGTATTACAATCGCTACTTGCCTTTTAGAATTGAGGGTGGAGACGTGATGATAATCAACAACACTACTATTGCTGTCGGAATTTCTCAAAGGACAGAAGCAGATGCAATAGAAGTTTTGGCAAAACAAATTTTTGCTACGAATAAGGAAATTATAAATGTACTGGCTATCATAATACCTTCTAGTAGAGCGTTTATGCATCTTGATACGGTGTTTACTCAAATTGACAGAGACAAGTTTGTTGCTTTTAAAGGTGCTTTTGAAACGATTGATGTCTGTGAGCTGACAAAATCAAAGAGTGGTGATGGAGTAAATATAAAAAAAGCAACAGGTACACTTGAAGAAATTTTAGAAAAGTATGTAGGCAAAAAAGTGGAGATTATTCCATGTGCTGGTGGCAATCGCATAAATGCAGAGAGAGAACAGTGGAATGATGGAAGCAATATTTTGACGATAGCTCCGGGCAAAGTAGTTGTATATGATAGAAACGACATTTCAAACTCAATTTTGAAAGAGAGAGGGATAAAGTTGCATGAGATTCCATCAGCCGAACTTTCTCGCGGTAGAGGGGGTCCTCGCTGTATGTCAATGCCACTGTTTAGAGAAGATTTAAAGTAGTATTAAAGTTATTAAAGTTTGAAAGCCACTCTATGGACATTTTTTAGAGTGGCTTTATAATATTAAGCAAAAAATTTTACTGTTATTTTTTTAAAACTAGCAAGTTTATTGTGATAAAGTTTGCAAAACAGTTGACAAGTTTAATTGTATGTGGTACAATATATTAAATTATATCATAACAAATTTTGAGAGGTTGCCATAATAACATGTCAATGTCAATCATGTCGAAGTACTCCCGTTAGCAGTTAATGTTAACGGGTATCTTCTTTATTTTGACAAATTTAAAAGTTTTAAATAACTTGACAAAATTGCAATTTATATGTATAATATTTGAATTATGGAAAAACAAAAATATTATAGATTCGGCCTTGACATAGGCATAGGTAGTGTAGGTTGGGCCGTATTGGAGTGTAACGAAAATGGGGAAAATATTGAGCTAGTAAAGGCAGGTGTACGAATCTTTAATGTTGCTGAAACAGAAAAAAACGAGTCATTAGCTGCCGCTAGAAGAATAGCACGAAGTGCAAGGCGTCGCAACCGCAGGCATAAGTTTAGACTTGAAAGAGCTAGACAACTTATTGTGTCTACTGGAATTTTGACGCAAGTAGAATTGGACGAGCTTTACAGTATCCACACCAAAAAAGAAAATATATATGAGATTAGGTACAATGCATTAGAACATAAGTTGACCAATGCTCAGTTTGCAAAGTTGCTTATACACTATTTGCAACGCCGCGGTTACAACTGTAAAGGAAGAGACCAGTATAAAATTGACAAGCTGAAAGAAGAATTGCAAGATTGTAATAACACTACGGCAAAGTCCCAAACTGATGAACAAAAGTCGTTGAGGGGCATAGCGTCAAACTCTAAAATAGTAGAGAGTAAAAAGTATCGCACAGTAGGTGAGATGATTTATAAAGATGACAAATTTGTGTTGTCAGATGTAAGTGTTAAGGACAAAAAAATATTTAAAGCTCGCAATTCTCCCAATGACTATAAGTTTGTCATGTTGAGAGAGTGGATAGTTGATGAGATTAGATGTGTTTTTGAGTGTCAAAAAAAACTCAATAATGGTTTTGCAACCGATGAAATTTGTCAAGATTACTTAAAAATATTTGAGGGACAGCGGGACTATGCACAAGGACCAGGTGGGGACAGTCTTTATGGAGTGTCAGGATACAATAAAAGAGTATCAGAATACAATAAAAAAGTATTGCAAAGTGACAAACCTAAAATTTCCGTACTTTGGGACAAACGTGTGGGCAAGTGTACTTTTGAGCTTGATCAAGATAGGGCAGAAAGGTCAAGTTACAGTTTTGAAAAGTTTAGACTGTACCAAGATTTAAACCACATAAAGATACTCAATATGACAGATGGAACAGTAAAGCCATTAAATCAAGAACAATGGGATAAATTGTATGAGATGGCTCATACAAAGGTAGAATTTAAGTATAAAGATATTAGAAAAAAATTGAATTTGAATGACGAACAAAAGTTTTCAAACTTAGATTATAAAGACAAGAAAAAGAAAGGAGATACAACAAAGCCAAAAGATCCAGAGATGACTAAATTTAAGGGCTTGCCTTGTTATCACAAAATTGCAAGTGCATTGAAGAATTCTGGTAAAAATATGGATGACTTTAAAGAATTCTTGGATCCAATAGCAAGGATTTTGACTAAATTCAAAGACAGTGATGATAAATTGGTGGAACAAGAGTTGCAAAAGCTAGTGGACAGTGAACAAGAGTTGAAAAAGCTAGTAGAGGGCAGTGAAATTGTTTTGCAATTGGCTCAAATTGATGA
>JAITUJ010000044.1 GCA_031286385.1 Clostridiales bacterium
CTACTCTCAAACGCTTGAATATTTTTTTCCAAATTCATTAACGTTTTAGACTACTAAGGAATTACACTACTCTCAAACAAGTCCATTAGCACATTGACAAGTCGGTGTGTTTTAGACTACTAAGGAATTACACTACTCTCAAACACTTGAATATTTTTTTCCAAATTCATTAACGTTTTAGACTACTAAGGAATTACACTACTCTCAAACTATAAAAAGTATTCTAGTATAATATCTTTTGTTTTAGACTACTAAGGAATTACACTACTCTCAAACAGCAAAAGATAGTAAAGTAGGCGGATTGCAGTTTTAGACTACTAAGGAATTACACTACTCTCAAACTCTTCATAAATAGAAAATGCTCTTTTAGTTGTTTTAGACTACTAAGGAATTACACTACTCTCAAACTAGATACCAATATACCCGAACTAAAAATAAGTTTTAGACTACTAAGGAATTACACTACTCTCAAACTCGACGGAACCGAAATCTTCTTCTTCTCATGTTTTAGACTACTAAGGAATTACACTACTCTCAAACTTTTGCGGACTAGGCAAACAACTCGTAAAAGTTTTAGACTACTAAGGAATTACACTACTCTCAAACATAGGTGATGGTAGTGGTGCTTGTGCATTAGTTTTAGACTACTAAGGAATTACACTACTCTCAAACAGACACATTTGGCACAATATATGTAGATGAGTTTTAGACTACTAAGGAATTACACTACTCTCAAACAGTTTCAAAAGTTTTATAATTTCTATTTATGTTTTAGACTACTAAGGAATTACACTACTCTCAAACATGCCAGTATATTCGGTTCCAGGTTTGATTGTTTTAGACTACTAAGGAATTACACTACTCTCAAACATGTTCACATGGACTTTTACAATAGTAGAGGTTTTAGACTACTAAGGAATTACACTACTCTCAAACTAGCTTCTACAACATGTATTATGATGTGATGTTTTAGACTACTAAGGAATTACACTACTCTCAAACATCAACTATATAATCAATATCTAACACCGTGTTTTAGACTACTAAGGAATTACACTACTCTCAAACATCTTTATACAATTTATAATCATTAAATCTGTTTTAGACTACTAAGGAATTACACTACTCTCAAACCTCTGTTACTGTGTTCATCATCAGGGTCAAGTTTTAGACTACTAAGGAATTACACTACTCTCAAACTAAACTAGTTAATTCATAATTTTCTATTCTGTTTTAGACTACTAAGGAATTACACTACTCTCAAACAAATTGTACAACAATATTTTGGGACAAGGTGTTTTAGACTACTAAGGAATTACACTACTCTCAAACATCGCTTGTGAATAAAATTGAAATTCTTTTGTTTTAGACTACTAAGGAATTACACTACTCTCAAACCTCAAAGTTTAAAAATATACCAGCTTACCACTGGGCAAAACCTTATATGCATGTTAATTATATCATAAATCTACAAATTAGTCAACTTTTATAATATAATTCAAAGTTGTCTCTATCTATTATTATTGCTTCTAATGGTATATTAAATTGCTTTAAATCATCATCAAGTCTCTCCTCTATTATCACTAATGAAATATCATTGCTACTACAATGACTAAAAAATAATTGCAAATCTTGCTTTGATAAAAATTTTGTCAAGAATAAGAATATAAAAATATTTGTTTTTAAAAACTCTACATTTACATTTACATATTCTATTAGTTTGAATAAAAAACTTGTATGATTTTCTTTTAGTTTTAAATCATATAATTTAAAAATACCTGCAACATCGATATCTTGTTCTAAAACTACACTATATCCAGTATCAAGTGCTACATTGCTCGTAAAGGTAAAAAGTCCCTGCGACAATTCTTGCAGCTCTCTTTCAAATTCTGGACCATTTGCAACACTAGTGCATTTTTTTATTAAAGCAGTTTGCAGTTTTTTTGAGTTAATAACAAATCCAGACAAATTGAATTCTATTGTACAACATTTTTCAATACTCAATTCTTTTAAATCTTTAAACAATGCAAACTTACCATCCTTACCTTCACTTTGTTGTGAAAGCATTTGAACATAATTATACAGTATTGTAGGGCTCTCTACTGCTATCATACAAATTTGAGAAGGTTTTAATTCAAATTTCAACTCCCAATCTAGATATTTAAAATGCATTTTACTCTATCTCCAACCACCTATCAATACTGTCTATAATTTTAGTTTGACTTTTGCCCACCATATATTCTATATCTGCAAACTGCTTTTCAGTCACTTGTAAACATTGAATATTCCCTTTTGGTGGCAAGTGTTTTCTCAAAGATACTTTTACAGCGTGCGCAGCGGATGCATTTAATACAAGCTTTGAATAAACCGAATATTGCGTCATGATAAAACCTGTTTTTATCAAGTACTTATGGAATGATCTATAATTTTGCCCATCGCTATGCGTAATGGTAGGTAAATCAAAAAATATCATTAATCTCATATATCTATAACTCACTTTCATCTCCCAACAAAAAACTTTGAATGTGCGGCATTTTTTTACTATCACCACATAACACACTCAATACACCTCGCACATACAGCCGTAAACAATCGTCAAAATAATACTCTTTGTCTTGTATTTTTATTTTAGCCGTTAGTATCTTTTTTGCGTGTAATTTGATATTTGCGCCTTGCTCTAATGACAAGATATGCAAGTCTAGTATTGGTCTAAAAGTTTCCATCAAATCACTTGCTAAATTATAGTGATTGAACTGATTAATGTGGTGTATACCTATTTGTGTAATAAAACCTGCTACAACTATTTCCCTTGCTACACTGCTCAACAAGATTGCATATCCATAGTTTAACGCTGCGTTGATTTCACCATCTAATCTCCTGTCAAAGTCCATGCCAAACAATGCATTAAAATAAACTTTGGCAGAATGTCCTTCTCTATTTGTCGTGTCACCCAACTCTACTTGTTCAATGTATTCCCTAAGCATTTTGCACTCATTGACTTTTTCATTGTATTGCAACACTTTTGATTGCCAAAGAATCTTATCTTTTATTATTTGTTGCCAAACTAAATTTTTAATATCATCACTCCATTGACTTTGCTTTTTGACACTTAGACTAGTTTGGTAATTTGCATAGTATGGTACTACGCTAGACAGAGGCAAATGTTTTTCGTCACAAAATACTATATTGACATTACTTTTTGTCAACTGCATCAGTGCTTGCGTAGTGATGGCACTTTGTGTTGTTTCCAACACAAGCGTGCCTATCTCATCTAGCAGAATCCACTTTTCTTGCTCTGTTCTTATAATCAACCAGTTTAATCTTGTTTCTATTTTCCCCCTACCCTTTACGACTACTGTTCTAAATCCCATGTCAATTGTGTCCTTTTTTCTTCTTGTAAATTTAACTTATTACTTGCATCTAATCCCCTTTTATACACAGTAATTTCTTCATCTTTCAACTTATTGACTACTATTTTATGTGACTTTAAACCTGTTATGGATTGCTTGACGATTGTCAGTGGGTAATTTATCTTTTTATTTGTCACTCGTATTCTACCTTCACGATCGTTTCTATAACCTATTTTTGTTAAATCAAATGCCTCAGCATTGGCACCCAATCCAACAAACAAATTATATAACTGTATAACTTGGTCTTCAACGGATAAATCTTTAAAAGTATCTAATTTGTCTTCTAGCTTTTTTGCTATACCAGGCAAGGCAAATCCACTTAGTTTTTGTGTATTTTCATTGCCATACAATTTTTTAAGTTTTAAAATTATCTTTTCAAACAATGCTACATTTTCCTCTCTTACCAATGAGGTTTCTTTTATCTCAATTATTTCACGACGGATATTGTATGATTTACAAACCCTATTTATTTTTTCATCTACATTGGAGTCTTTATTGATTATAATTTCCTGTCTCTTTTTTCCAGCAAAAAAAGCAATCTTTTTGCTAAGTACAATTTTATCACTTCTATAATCGTACTGTTCTATCTTTTTGCCCTTAGCTTCTTTTGATTTTTTTTGATACTGGCTTATCAATCTAATATATCTCAAACTCTTGTTATCATCATCCATATGCAATTCCATTGCATTATGAAATTCTAGACTCCCCCCTACAAGTCTCAATCGCATATTGGCAACAATACACAGAGAATACATAGGTATCTTTTCTAAGATAATTTTAGGATTTTTAAAGCTTAATCCTTCTTTTAATTGCTCAATCTTTTTATCATATTTTAGTTTATCCCAGCTCTTGCTTTGCAAAATTGCAATAGGTACCCACTCCAATTGTCGTTGTACTTTTTTATTTTTACCACTTCCTTTTTCTATATCATGTTCTACTATCATCATATAGGCCGTTTTAATACCTTCATAATATCCATATTTGCGTGTATCCTTTAAAGGATTACCTTCGCCTTTTCTTGAAATTGCTTTTTCATTGGCAACAAATTTATCATCACAAATCTTACCACTTAGCCATGCTTTTTGCCTAAATATAGTGCTTTTTACATTAATTTTAAACATCTGACCACTATTTGTCTGCGTTTTTTTGGAGACTGGCAAATTGACAAACTTTAAAACTTTTTTAATTTGATACAAGGTTGTACCCTCACTGTATTCATAGGTGCGTTTTTCTTCATCATATTCGGATGCTATCCACGCCCCTTCGACATCTCTATCATACATAAAATCAGGGTTACGAAACTTATACCCTTCTACATTGTGCATATAAAACTTTTTATTGTACAGGGTATTCCATATATTGCCTACCACTATATTTAAATAGGCATCATGCGCGTGATGGTAGTTGTTCAGTTCCCTTGACTTTAATAATCCAAACTTATTTCTAAAATCACTTACATTTCTTGCTTTGCTGTATACGACGACTTGTCTTTTTTTATCACTTTGGCTTTTTTCATATTTGAGTTGTAGCAACTCTGCCACTGCTTTTGTACTGTGGCCAGTAAACACAATATCTCTCTGTTTAAAACCCTCTAACTCTTTTGGTGTGAGGTCTTTTGTTCTAATTAAGTTGTTAAACTTATCCTTATCTATTAGGCCATTTTTTTTCCATTCTTTCCACATAGGAATCAGTTGGTCTTTATTTTTCCAAATTTCATTTGTATGTTTCAGTGGATAATTTTCGCCTTTTGATGTGTTTAATTCTCTTTTTACGAGTACCTTATTTTTTATACTGTCATTTTTTAGTTTAGCTTGTGGAATAATATGATCTATGTCATACCCAGTACTAAGCTCACTAATATTTATATTACCACCCGAATACGCACACTTGCCATTTTGCAAATAGTATAAATACAATCTCTCCCCTCTCAGCTGTTCATCTGTTTGCTTCTCCAACTGCTCTAATATGCTTTTATCTAATTTTAATTTTTTCAAAGCTGATTTTCGTGATTCTTTCCGTTCTTTTTCACCTACTTCTCTCGTCACCTCTATAAATATCCCATCAGGACTTTTTCCTAAATACTCTACAAGTTCGTCCACAACTTTCATAGCTTGCCAAACCGATCTTTTTACAGATGGCGCAGCATAGGATTGTTTGACCAAATCATCATAAAAATCTACAATCTGATCAACTTTGTTTTTACTATCCAGCCAAGCTTTGATACCAAAATCATCGTGATTAATTAGCTCCATCAGATTATATTCTGTTTCCCACAGTAGCTGTATGATTGTAGGATTCTTAAAAGGCCTACCATCACCTTTTTCTGATTTGTCAATAAACTCTCCATTTATAGGTGAATTTAAAAATTCTTCACTAAGTTTACCAAAACCACTAAAATTGAGCTTTTTGAGTTTTTTATAGCATTCTTCTCCCAAATTTGGATACTCTTTTTTGATAGAACTATACACTACATCTTTATCAGTGTGAAGAGCGTGCCTTAACAAGGCAAACTCCACAACCTTTCTGTGAGTCTGATTTGAGTCAATATCATCAAATATCTGTTTAGCCTGAATATAACTAGACAAGGTAGATTTAAATAGTCCATTACCTCCTTTACCTTCTGTATCAAAACCACTTAGTTTTATATCATCACAACTTCTTTCTTTTTTTAGGTACTCCTTTATTTCTTTTTCTCTAACTGTTTTTTGTTTTTTAAATAATTCATTGAAGATACGCTGTTTTAAATCAAAAGGTATTCTCTCATCATCTATCCTTATGTTGTTTATCTCATTGAGCACAGCAAACTTAGCATACAACAAACTGTGCTTTGGCAGTGTGCTCGCTTCTCTAATATAGGTGCATGTACCAAGCATTCTTTTTATAAACTGTTCACCACTTTTTTCTTTATCCACTACACTGTCAAAGTTCCAAGGAGTCATTACGCGTTTACCCTCTCTATTGGCTTTTTCCAGTTTCCAATTTTCTTCATTTCTCTCTATCCAAACGTGATATTTCTTGCTTTTGTCATCTTTATATTTTGGATTTGTGCGACCTACATAATAGGGCACTCTAAATGTCAGAATACTCATTATTTTATCTTTTATAGTCATACCACAATCAATATCTACTTCTTTATCTATCAAACCATATTCTTGACTAAGTGACAATATTCTATCCAGTTCTATTTGGTGCACTTGATGTGGTATTGTACCATTTTTACCACTTCTCAACTTTGACAAAAATAAATTGTTTGACATATCCTTAAAACAATCTACAATGCTATACTCTTCATGATTTTCATCTTTATGACAGAAAGTAAACTTTTTACCTATTTTGTCCTTTATATAAATGTCGCCATCTTCCACTGTAATATCTTTAAAGTCTATTTTTATATTTTCTTTAAATATCACTTTTTTGATAAATTCATAAAATTGCTCTTGTGTAGATTTTTTATAGGTAGATTTGGTGCCATTAAGCAAATTGCTACCTATAAAACTGGCATAATTGTGGTGCTCATTTGCTACTTTTCTAAATGCATCATAATACAATTTAGTGCTGTTAACACTGTCCAAAGATTTCGTTAACGCTTTTAAAAAAGACAATTGGGTATGATGGCTATCAAATCTATCTTTCATAGCTTGTGAAATGCTGGTCTTGCCTTTTAGCAATTTCACTAAAACTGCCCAATCATACATATCTTTTAGTAAGCTAATTAGTGCAAACTCATCTTCATTCAGAATGCTTTGCAACTTTTCAATATCCTTTTCCAATTTATCTGATGCTTGCTCAAAATCCAACTTTTCTATTTCTGCATCTTTAAAAAACTCCCCGTCTCTATCTACAAACAAATCGACAAGTTTTACGGTTGACCCTATAATGCTTTTTAATATTGTGTCTACTATCTTTTTTGTATCTTTAAACGGCTTTTCACTATACCTGTCCCCAATTGTAATTTTACACAATTCTTCTAGCTTAACTTTTTTAAATTTTTTATCATCTTTCAATACATCTAAAACTTTATTAAAATCACTTATATCAAAAGAAACCTCTGCAAAACATGTTGTGTCTTCACTGTCGCAAAATTTATCAAACCATGCATTTAATTTTTCAAAATATTTTACTCCTAATTCTGATACATCAAAATTTTGTCCTGACTTGATTTCCGTTTCATATAAGAAATGTCCACGGTTTTTTAAAATATGATGACAGGCTAAATACACCAGTCTTATATCAGGCACACTTTGCTTATAGTTCTTTTCATCTTGCAAATGGTGCCTTAGATGGTATACTGTGTCAAACTTAGCAAAGAAGTTTTTATCTTTAAATTCGTTATCAGCAAACAGTGAATTTAAATCCAGCCCATTGTCTACCGCTTGCTTGTCCTCTTGCCAATATGCAGAAGCCTGCAAGCGTTTAAAAAACAACTTGTCCACCTTTTGGATATATGGACTAAGCAACTCTTGCAAAAGTGTTAGTCTGTACTTTACTCTTGCCATTCTAACTTTGTTGGCTCGCTTTACTCTGCGCTCTTTTGCTGGTTGCGCTTCTTCAAATAGTCGCACCCCCAATGTAGGCTGACCACCTACTTTATAAGGTTGATAGTTTTCATCTGTTGCTGCCCAGCCTACACTAGTTGTGCCCATGTCAAGCCCTACATATAGCTTTTTATTATCACCTCTTGTCATTATATCATTCTCCTTTTTTAAATTGATTTTCTACCATAATTTCAGCATATTTATCTTTCAGTATAATTACAAAATTTTGTAAAATATTTTTTTATAAAATCCATTGACTTTTTTTAAGTAATATGTTATTATATACATAAGGATTTACACTAACGAGTTCAAATAACAATCTTGTACCTAAATTTAGTCACATTGTTTGTGACATACATAAAAACATTAAATTTATTTGATATATTATAACATATTTTGAATAATTTGTAAACAAAAATGACACCAGTTTTGTTTTTTATTTAATAAAATTATTTTTTTGTGAATTTGGGGTATACTGTTTGGTGTGCTTACTTGACTTTATTCTCTACACATTGCATAGTTCCACCATACGATTTTATTCATCTATAACGCAACATAAAATACACATATTGTTATCAGGGCTAACAATATGTGTATGGTATTTTTTTGTATATTTATCTACAATTATTCTGGGTCAAAACTACAAGTATAGTGGCTCGCTAGTTGACTTACCAAGACATGCACAAAAGGTTGTACATACTACTTAATTGTTCCATTCTCTTGTGTAACAAAATATCACACACATTGCTTTCTGTCCTATATACTGTTGTATACTTTCTACCTTCTATAATAGTAGGGACTATGCGTACTGTCCGTATACATAACATATACAGCCTTGTTATTCCATGCCTATAATTGCCAATAGTGTATTGCTAACTCTCGGGCTTAAATATATTTGATATCGTTTGTGTTAGATTAAAAGTCGCTTGTGGCGTTATTGTAATAATCATGCTATTCTCCTTTCATTGCAATCAATTTTCTCGTTCATTGCAAATATAGTATAAACTAAAAATAGGTGCCAACACATGACACCTATTTATTTTTGAGTATATACCTTTTACATTGCTCTCGGCGCTGAATTTGGGGCTATATGACACCTATTTATTTTTAAGTTATTCCCCTCTCAATGTCAACGCCCATCTTGTTCTGGGCTATATGATACCTTAATTGCCATCAATACACCGTAAGTATCTGCTATATGATACCTATTTATTTTTTATGCAATAAATTTAACACAATCATCTAGTGAGTATATATTCCCTTTCTTCACTCATATTTAAAGTTTACAAACGAATACCGTAAATCTATCATACCATAACATTATCATTACAGTATCACAATAACTTTCAAATTTTAGTGTTTTCCACCATATTTTTATCTCTTTCTTTATAGTACCTTTCGCTCAACTCCCTAAACTTTGCTGACAGTTCAAAAATATACTTTTGTTTCGATCTTGCATCAAGTGTTTCAAAGTACTCTTTATCTATCAATTTGCCAATAGGGTCTGTCAAATCATCGTCATGTTCCAACAAGTCACAAACCCTTTTGTATAACTTTTCCTGTTCACTATCTGCAACTCTTGTTTTGAACGACTGAAATGTAATTTTCGATATGGATTTAGTATTTTCTAAACTATCATTTGACATAGACTCTCTTTGCTCTGTCGGACATGTATAAAATCCTTGTTTAAATCTTAATTTTGCGCTCATTGCTAGTTTTCTTAGCTCATCATTTTTGTGCTTTTTCATATTATATCCTTTATTTTATCATGACTACCAAAATGTATTTGACCTCTAATTTTTCCACTTTCAAATTTTTATTGTCCGTTGCAAAAATTTTTTGCAAACACATTTTTTATTACCTTACTGCTAAATAAGTGCTTTGACATTTTACTACTATATTCGACAAAATAAAATAAAAAGATGTCAACCACATATATGTGGTTGACATACTATTTATAATTTTGCATTCCGTTTTCTTGCAGCTTCTGACTTTTTCTTGCGTTTTACACTAGGCTTTTCATAGTATTCTTTTTTACGCAAATCGCCCAATATATTGTCTTTTTGACATTTTCGCTTAAAGCGTTTCAATGCACTGTCAAGAGACTCATTGTCGCCCACTTTAATCAATGACATAAATTTACACACCACCTTTGCCTAACTGACATTTATTCACTAATATAATAACATACTTTAAAACGATTGTCAAACATTTTGCGTAAAAAAGTCAGTGTGTAAAAAATAAGACATAAAAAGCAAATTAGATTTCCTCTATCTTTGTTAAAGGAATTTGTTCATTATCTACTGTTTTGTCGATAGGTTTTTCTTTAAATAAAAATTTTGCCAATAAACCAGCTACAATTGCAGCAACAGTAGGCGCAAGCAAAAACACCCATACTTCCTGTATTGCTTCTCTATCAAACACGGCTACACCATATGACCTAGCAGGATTGACAGATGTCCCTGTCAATCCAATACCAAATAAATGAACCAATGTCAGAGTGACACCCACTAAAACACCAGCAAAATTGCCAACTTTGGATTTTACATACTGACTATTCGAGGTCAACGCAGCAAAAGAAAATACAAAGACAAATGACAAAACAAATTCCACAATCAAACCAAAAAGAATCATTTGACTTTTTGATATTCCATGTCCTGTATGTTGGATAGAATAATAATTTTGTCCTAAATTATGCCCATTAAAATTATCTCCATCCAACAATTTAAAAATAGTAAATAATATAAGTCCACCAAGTAATGCCCCTAAAAATTGTGCTGCTACAAAGCAAATAAATTGCTTAAAATTTAATTTGCGATTTATCAGTGCTGCTATACTTATAGCTGGATTGATATGGCAACCAGAAATTGGTCCAATAATAAAGCTCATAACTACAATTACCAACCCAAAAGCAATTGCTGTCCCCACTACTCCTGCTCCGGAAATAGCAGAACCGACAGCAAATAGCACAAGTACCGCTGTGCCAAAAAACTCTGCACAAAACTGTTTACTTAAATTCATAAAAACTCCTTCAATTTATTAACAATATTGTAACATGTTATTAATAAATTGTCAAGCAATTTTTAAAATAAAAAATATGTATATAACTAACTATATACATATATCAAATAATCATATTAAAATCACTGTTAAACAGTTCTGAATGCAAAAAAATATTCAAAAAATGCAGTACAAGAGTACTGCATTTAAGTAATTTTATTTATATTCATTAAATATTGACTGTAAAGTTTACAATATCCACTGTTGTTGTATCAAAACTTGATGCATTGTTCTCAATTTGAACTTGTTGTTGTTTAACATTTAATTGAGCACTAGCCACAGTAGCTTCTGAATTATTTCTACCGATAAAGAAACCAGACAAGAAAGCACTAGCTAAACCAATTAAAGCCAAAATAGCACCCACTATAAAGAACAATGTAGAATTGTCAGACAAAGAACTAGGCTTTGATTTATTAGCATCTTTTGCATTCGCAACATTGACAGTATTTTTAGCAGGCACAGCATTAGCATTAGGAGCATTTGGATTTAGACCTCTTGCAGATTGTGCTGCCCTAGCGGCTGCAGCTGCTCGTGCTTGTGCAGACTGCAAAGCAAGCGCATTTGGACGCCCTTGTACCTGACCTGGCAAATTATTCCTACTCAATGGAGTTGGAGCAGCTGGTTTCATAGGCTTTATCAAACTCAATGCACTAGACACTCCGGCAGCACTGGCTGCACCTGGCGAACTCTGCACATTTGCTAGACCTGGTAAGTTTGGTCTCAACGGTCCTCCCGTCTTAGCTGCACCTGGCGCTCCTGGCATGACATTTGTAGCCCCATAGGTAGGAGCATTTGTTTTTGCAGAGCCTGGAACATTTCTTCTACCAGCACCATTATTCATATTACTAATATTGGTCTGTTGTGTAGTAGACATTCCAGGAAGATTCTGAGCCTGTGGCACATTAGAACCGCCAGTTTTATTGTTCGTATTATTCATAAAATGTTTTCCCTCTCTACTATATTTTTTTTCCTAGAATTGACTACAAGTATTATACTATATAATTACACCTATGTCAATAGTTACAACACAAATTTCACTGTCAATACTTTACAAATACTCTTGTATAACAATAAATCTTGCGTTTTATTATTGTACGACATATTTAATAAAATGTAAACAAAATGGACAAATTATATGTTGTCAATAATTAACAGAACTGTCTAATTATATTTAGGTAGAAAACAGAACGAATTTAGATTCGTTTATTTTTACTAAAATCAGTTAAAGATAAAATTTATATTATGCAATTGTAATTTTAATATATTGACAGTTTTATGCACATAATAAATTGTTTAAATTTATACAAACAATCGCATTTAACTACTGTAAAAAGTATATCATAAATCTCAAATAATGTAAAGCATTTAAAAAACTATTTATTAGAGTGCCTTAATTAAATTGATAACATGACTTATAAAAAAAAAAAAAAAAATTAAATAAAAATTTACCTCAAATAATTTTTAGGTGGCTGTCGACATATTTTACATTAATTTACTATACATTAATATTTTTTTGTGATATAATATAGCGAATATAGAAAAGACAAGTTTTACCTTACACCAAAATGTGCGACTGATTGCACAAAAAGTGCAATGTAAATAAAAATATCAAGGAGTTTTAAAAAATGAATGTAGAAATTAGATACTATTCCAAAGGAGGCAATACTCGTGCAGCGGCAGAAACCATTGCAAAACTATTTGCAGTTACAGCGCAACCCATAGACATTGCACTCCAAACGCATGCTGACATACTTTTTGTCGGTAGTGGTTGCTATGAAGGCAAGCCATCGACAGAAACAATAGAATTTTTACAAAATATCAATGCTTCAAATGTAAGTTTATTGGTGGCTTTTGGCACAGCTGGTGGAATGAAAAAAGCGGTAAAACAGATTGCAAATACAGCAAAGTCAAATGGTATAAATGTGTATAAAAAACTTTTAGTTTTGAGAATGTTTAAATCAGGGGCAAAACAATTAGAAAAAAATAATGGACAATTATCAGACAGAAAACAAAATAAAATAAAAAAATTCGTTGAAAAATTGAAACAAGATAAAATAGGCTAAACAACTGCAATCTAAATATAAGAAGAGTTTTTCTTTGTTAATATTAAACAAAAACAATTGACTACATTGTCAGTTGTTTTTGTTATACTTTACTGTTCTTAAACATTTAATTTAAGAGTTTAGATACTTGTAATAAACCTATTTCTATTTGCGTTTGATTTCCCCTGTTTACTTTTAGGTTTACCTTGTACCGTTTCCTCAAAAGGTTTGATTTCTAGTTCATTTGCTACAATTTCGTCTGGTACTGTTTTTAGCGTTGCACCTTGCATAACATTCATCTCAAAGTTGTTTGGCATTTGTATATGAAACTGCGTTTGTATAATGTTGTTTTTTACAAGTTCATAAATTTGTTTCAAGCACGCACTGCACACGTGTATATTATAATCCAAACTAAGATTTTCAAATCCTATACTAAAATCGGCAAAGTTTGCACAGCAACCAAGTTCACATGTAACTTTGTATATATTTTGTTTTAATTCCATTTTTGTTTATCCTCCAATCATTTAGATACAAACTCAAAGGCACTAGGTGTACTAGACCCTACTATAGTATCTACTGTTTGTATAGTATTTATTTTTTGATTTTCACTGCATTTAGAAAATATTTGCTGCAAAGCATTTACGCACTCATAGCATATAAATATATTGCTGATTATTCCACACCGATTAAAACTTACTACGACAGAAGCTTCATTCTTACAACTGTCCAGTTCACAATTTTTCTTTTGTGCCAATTTTTCTATAAACATTTATCCTCCTAAAATTTTTGCAATCTTAAATACTTTAAAGAATTACAAAACTTTACTGTATACTATTCATTTTTTTCAAGTGTTTTTAATTCTTCTAAAATCTTTTGTCTTTCCACTAGTAACTGCTCCATAGTCAAATCATCATAGAGCTCAACAACACCGGTTTCTAAAATGATTTTTGCTGCGGTAACATCGGGCGCATTTTGTTTGGTAGAAATTTTACGTTTAAATACCTCCATTTGCCCTTCACTATTTTTTACCAATTCTTCCACTACATCTATGCTTTTATATCCCAAAGCTTTTTTTAAAATAGCTTTGTTTAATTTTTCAATTTTATTCTCGTCTAAAAACATTGACTGCCAACACCACCCCCTTAAATAACATCATACATATTAATCATTATTTCGTATTTCATTTAAATTTATATTTTCTTAGTTAAGAATATTATATCAAAAAAATAGTGCCAACAGAATGACACCAATAAAAAATCAATATAAATTATTGCCAATTATTCACTAAACTTAAATACAAACTAAAAAAGCTATAACAAAAATAAACAAAAACTTTAACCATACTTCTGTAACAATGAGTTCAATTTGGTCATAAACTATAATAAATGATTCCAAAACAAGTACTGATAGATTTAAGTGACAATAGAAACAAATTTTTGCTCACAATTTTTGCAGATTATGGCTTTGAAGTAAGTGAATTTAAGCACAAATTCTGTGAACCCTGTTTATTATTGTTGGCTCCAACTTCTAGAATACCTCTACACATTCCATCAAACAGTATCGTTTTTTGCAACAAGTGTGATGATATAATAGAAAACTATTTATTGCAAAAAAATGTCAAAGTTTTAAAATACTTTGATGACCCTATTTTGGCAGTACAAAACTCAAATTTGACTGCACAAGGTGCGTTGGCAAAAATTATTCAAAATACATATTGCGGATTGCAAGAATTGAATGTGCTAATTTTAGGCAATGGAAAATTGGGATTTGCTCTTTTACATTTATTGAGTATAAACCAATGCAAAGTTGATGTATTGGCAAAACGCCACACTGATATGTACAGCGAACTTTTATCTTCAAGAAATTTGTATAACTTTGGTGACAATTTGGACTACTTTAAATATAATACAGTAATTAACACCATTCCATGCAGAGTATTTGATGACAAAATAAAATACTTAAACAGACATTGCTACATACTAGACCTAAGTTCTAATCCTGGTGGAGTATCACAAAAAATAGCTACAAAATTGGGATTACACTTGGAACACTATCTAGGAGTTCCTGGTAAAGTTGCACCAAAGACTTCGGCCGAGTATACAATGCAAAGCATACTAAAAAGGTTGAATGCTGAAAATTTTAAAACTGTCATCAACTAAACAAATTTGGAGGTTACTAATGAAAAATAAAACGATTGGGTTTTGCATAACCGGATCTTTTTGCACACTGTCAAGCATTTTGCCAGTAATAGAAAAACTGAGTGCTGACAACAAAATTGTACCCATAATTTCTTATTCTGTAGCATCATTTGACACAAGATTTTATAAAGCCCATGATTTTAGGTGTGACTTAATACAAGCATCAAAAAATAATAAAATAATCGATACAATAATAGAAGCCGAAAAATTGGGACCTTGCAATAATTTGGACATAATAATAATAGCACCCGCAACAGGCAATACTTTGGCAAAGCTGACATATGGGATAACAGATACACCAGTACTGATGGCAACAAAAGCAACACTAAGAAACAACAAGCCTGTACTGATTTCACCCACAACAAATGATGCACTATCTTGTGCAGCAAAAAATTTAGGGCTTTTACTAAATGCAAAAAATATTTATACTGTACCACTTTCACAAGACAACCCTACCGGCAAACCATTTAGTGCAGTAGCTAATTTAAAACTGCTAATTAAGGCTGCAAATTTTGCTATAAAAGGAAAGCAGCTACAACCGATATACGAAAAATGACAACAAAAGGAGTTTATTATGATTTTTGGACAGATAAGCAATGACAGAGCAAGCATTAAAGGTTCTCCACAAAGTGAGACGGCTACACTAAACACACTAGAAAGGAAATGTAGTGTTGTGTTTTTTGGACATTTAGTTGACAGTTTTGAGTTAACAAAAAAATATAAAACCAAAACAGATGCTCAAACTGTTTTACATCACTATCTAAAAAAGGGAAACAAATCATTTGTAGATTTTTCCGGGTCTTATGCTTTTGCAATATTAGATAGAATTGGTGAAAATCAAAAAACTACACTGACTCTTGTGCGTGACAGAATAGGTACTAAAAATATTTTTTATACAAAAACTCCAAATGGTATAGTTTTTGCTTCAAATCTACAACAGCTATTTTTAAAGTTTAAAGTCCGGGCAATCTTAGACTCTGATGGGCTTAATACAATGTTACTTTTGGGTCCGTCACGCCCACAAGACAGCGGAGTGTACAAAAATATTCATGCAGTTTCTGCCGGTCACTTTGTTGAGTATGCGGACAATGAAACGACAATCAGTCAGTACTACTCTTTACAAAGTGTACCTTTTGAAATGAGCTTTGATGACAGCATAGAATATGCAAAAGAAATTATCCGCTTGCGAACAGACAGTTATTTGCAAAGTTCCTCTCCCATTGCTTGCTTTTTATCAGGCGGAATAGATAGTAGCGTGTTGACTTATCTATACAAAAATAGCCCCAACCGCAAATCTGCCTTAACTACAATTTCTGTCGATTACAAAGATAGTGAACACGACTTTGTAGCAAACAGCTTTCAACCAGAATCTGACAAAAATTATATAAAAATAATGTCCAAATTTGTGGCAAGTAAACACATAGATATTATACTAGACAACGAAGAACTCTCCAAAGCAATATATCAAACAGCAATTTTTAGAGGATTGCCAGGAATGGCAGACATAGACAGCTCACTGTATTTGCTATGTAAAAATGTCAAACAACACTTTGACATAGCTTTGAGCGGAGAGTGTGCAGACGAAATTTTTGGAGGTTACCCATGGTATCATGACATTTCATTGAGAGAACATCAAGGTTTTGCATGGTCAAAAGACTTGGGAGTTAGAACAAATATATTTGATATTGACAACAATGTCGCAACTCGTTTTGTTGACAAACACTATTTAGCGACACTAGCGTCAGTTTCTGGATTACAAACAGATGACGAACTTGAAAAACGCATAAGGGAGTTATTTGTACTAAACCTCAATTGGTTTGGAGCGTCACTGTTAGAAAGAAAGGAAATGATGAGCGGAGCTGCTGGATTGCAAGTAAGAATGCCGTTTACAGACCACAAACTTGTAGAGTTCGCATACAACTTACCATGGGCATTAAAGTCACTAGATGGGCGCGAAAAGGGTATAATGCGACAGGCATTTAAAGGGTTGCTGCCAGATGCGATTATTAACCGTAAAAAAAGTCCTTATCCAAAATCATTTAGTCCCATTTATTTTGACTTTGTTAAGGAAAAAGTTTTGCAAATTATTTCTTCTAATTCGCCAGCAAGTGTACTTTTAAACAAGTCAAATTTATTAAAGTTAATGGAAAGCGATCCCATGTCACAACAACCATGGTACGGGCAACTGATGAGGCTACCTCAACTACTCGGATACATTATTCAACTGGATACTATTTTAAAAGAATTTAAAGTAACCATAATATAAATCCACACTACTAGACTACAATGCTAAATCTTTGAGCGTTGTAGTTTTTAATTTAAACAATAAATTTATAGATGTAAGAAAATTTTTTGTACCCTCATTTGTCAATATTTTAATCTGATTTTTATTGCCACTCGCTATATTGTCATTTCAAGTACCTGTTAAATTTCAACTTTTTTTTATGATAACAGTAGATGCATTTTTTGTATTTTGGTCACATTTAATTTTTTCACTTATTTGCACGCCTAAAATCAACAGTATGTCACTGCCATCAGCAAGCAATATTACGCTATCTCTTTTGCTTACGGGTATTTTTTTGGAAATAAAAAAATTTTTGAGACTTCTTTTATAATTGCTACCAAATGACTGTATAAAATCACCCACTTGTCGCGTTCTCCAAACAGCATTCAGTGGAATTTTATCCAAGTCAAACCAAAATTCGTGCGACACTTTTGGAACAACTTTGCATAAGCTAAACTGTATTTTTAAAAAACAATATTCACCCAAACCCTTAAATGTCAAACTATGTTGAGTATCTATTTGCTCACTATTTTTTTTACAAATTCTAATGCAATCAAATTCTTTTATAGCAAAATTGTGCCCTATCAAATTTGTCATTTTTCCACTCTGACCTTTTGCTAAACTTTTAACACGCTCTATCATGTCATTGTCCGTTTGAATTTTTAATAGCGACAGTGCATAACTTATATACTCAAAATAAAACGATTGACTCACACAGATTATAGGTAAAATGATGTCATCATTCTCTATTTTTATTAAACTTTTATCTATAAACGAATCCAAAATCACTTGATTTTGTGCAGCGTGCTTGCTCAAATTTGCAATATTTTTAGTATCCCACCTCTGTTCAATTAAAGGCACTATGCGGTTTCTAATAAAATTTCTATCATAAATGTCTGTAAAATTGGTATGGTCTTGCACGTACTGTATGCTGTTTTTAATTGCAAAATGTACGATATCAGCTTTCTTTTCTTTCAATAGTGGTCTAAAAAGCCCATCACGACTCAACATGTCCATTCCACACAACCCCCTTAACCCTGTACCTCTGAAAATTCTATACAGTACAGTTTCCACTTGGTCATCTTGGTGGTGTCCCAAAGCGATTAAATCTGCTTTGCTATTCAAAATTTGTTTAAAAATTTGTTGTCGCCATTCCCTTGCTTGCAACTCAATACTCTTGCCACTTTGTTCACTAATTTTAGCAATATCACAGCTGTATTCAAAGCACTTTACACTATGTAGCGCACAAAAATTTTTAACAAACTCGCAATCTC
Organism: Clostridiales bacterium; assembly: GCA_031286385.1. GTDB lineage: Bacteria > Bacillota > Clostridia > Christensenellales > Pumilibacteraceae > WRGC01. Next base: position 18,804 of record JAITUJ010000044.1, read on the forward strand.
TACCTGACGACTCTCTCAACTGATGGTTAAAAGTAAGCACAAAAAAATCTTTGCATACATTACCAAACTGCAAAAACATCCACAGCAAACACATACTGTCTACCCCTCCGCTTACAGAAACAGCCACTCTTTTGTCGCTAGCAAGTTTTAAAATATTTTGCTTTATGTTGTTTAGGTTTATTGACATACTTTAAGATTGAATACTTGAACTATCCCATTTTCAGTCCTATTTTACCATCTTTTGTGCACTGCAACACAAAGCGCTTTTTGTCCAAAATTTTTAAAAGCTTTGGTTGCAATCTATGACTTGCACATTGCGTCATTACCTCAGCAAGCCTATCTATCTTGTGTATAATATAAAACTTTCCACCAGTATTCAAAAGATATTTTGCGGCTAAAACTGTATCCAAAAGCGTCAAAGTGTGTTCAAATCTGCTATTGGCTATGTGCTTTGCACCGCTACACTCACCACTCCCTACTGCAAAAAAAGGTGGATTGCTCGTTACAATGTTGCAACTTCCACTTTTTAAATAGCATTCTATTTTTTGAATAGGCGCATGAATAATTTCAATAAACTCTTGCTGATTATTCAAAGCTACGCTCAATCGAGATAATTGGGCTATTTGTTCATCAATCTCAATGCCAAAGACTTTTTTTATGCCCAATTTTCCAGCCAGCAAAATAGGAACAATCCCCGTCCCACTGCCAATGTCAAGTGCCACAGCATTTTTACGAGGTTTTACAAAATTTGCTAATTGCACGGCATCACTTCCAAACTTAAAGTGCTCTTGGATTTGAAATATCTGCAAGCCATTTATTTGTAAATCATCTTTTGTAATGGATAATCTGGCACTGTCAGTCCACAAATGGTTGTTATTTTTTTGCATTTCATTGTACATCACAAAATTATCCAATTTGATAAGTGTAACTCATAGTTGCCGTTGCAAACTGTCCACCATATCCAAACTCTCCCAAGTTACGCCATTTATCCCAAAATGACCGTAAACAGATGTCAGTGCATAAATAGGCTTTGTCAATTCTAGCTTTTCTATAATAGCCTGTGGTCGCAAATCAAACATAGACAAAACCATATCTCTCAATTTATCATCAGATATTTTGCCAGTTCTATGAGTGTTGCAAAAAACACTCGTAGGCTGTGAAACCCCTATTGCATAGCTTATTTGCAATTCACACTTTGTTGCCAGTTTTGCAGCAACAATATTTTTACAAATATACCTTGCCATATATGCTGCACTGCGGTCAACTTTTGTAGCGTCTTTTCCACTAAAAGCGCCACCACCGTGCGCACAGTGCCCACCATAAGTATCCACTATAATTTTACGGCCCGTCAACCCACTATCCCCATGCGGACCTCCAATACAGAACTGTCCTGTTGTATTGATCAGTATTTTTGTATCACTGTCCATCAAGTTTCCAAGCTGAGGTTTTATCACACTTTTAATCAAGTCTTTACGGATAGTTTTGTATTCAACTTCTGGACTGTGCTGAGCAGATATAACAACAGTGTCTACTCTAAAAGGAATGTCATTTCTGTATTCCACTGTGACTTGCGTCTTACCATCTGGTCTTAAATATCCAATTTCACCGCTCTTCCTCACATGAGTCAATGACTTTGCTAGGTTGTGTGCCAAACTAATACTAAGTGGCATAAAATTTACAGTTTCATCACAAGCATAACCAAACATCATACCTTGATCTCCTGCCCCAATTTGCACACTTTGGCTACCCAAAGTATTGTCTGCACGACTCACACCCATAGCGATGTCAGGGCTTTGATTGTGCAAACGGATATCAATTTTTGCAGTTTTATAGTTAAATCCCAGAGCGTCGTCCGTGTAGCCAATGTCTTTAATCGTATTGCGTGCAATGTCCTCAAAGTTTACTTTTGCCTTACTGTTGATTTCACCCATAATCAACATATAGTCAGTGGTAGCAACCACTTCACAAGCTACCCTACTTTTGCTATCTTGCGTGAGTACTGCGTCCAAAATACTGTCAGCAGTCTTATCACATATCTTATCAGGGTGACCCTCCGTCACGCTCTCACTCGTAAAAAATCTTTTCATTTGATTCCTCAATTTTACTAACTAAATGGCGAATAAAAACCAAAGTAGACTAATTTTTATTATAGTCTACTTAAATATAACATATTAAAATATGTTTTGTCAATGATTGTAACAATTTAAAATCAAAATTATTATTGTATATTGTCACAACACTCATCTATAAAAGCTGTAATTTTTATAATGTTATCCATTTACACTTTCAAAAATACTATTTTAGTTGATTTAAAATCAATATATCAGCAATTTGCTCCAATGTATTGTCAGCATTATTTCTGCCGTGACATGAATAAACGATATCAAAATACTGATTTTGTCGCACAACTGCGACAGCATCCCAGATAAGTTGCCTCTGTCGTTCATTTGATTCAAATACAAAAAACTTTTCTAAGTCTTTTAATGTTGGATTGGATAAACCCCACACAGCTGCTACCAAACCCTCTCTATTTACTTTTAAAACTTCTTTTTTACAAATCATAGATATTCCTCATTATAAAATTTGGGTTAAACAAAAAAATAAATATTTGATTGATTTTATATTTACAATTATAACATATTTTGTACATAATATCAACAAATATTATCGATTTTATCTTTGTCAATAACTGTAATGATGTAAAATACTGTATAATATACAATATATCCCATCATAGTAATACATTATATAAAAAAATTTTTATAAATGTATTAAAAACGCTTGCTTTTTTTTTAATAATATGTTAATATATATGTATAAATTATGTATTTTATGTGCATAAAATATCAATTCAGGAGTTTATTTAAAAGTTTATGAAAAAAGAACAAAAGCAGCCAGTCAAAATTACATTTGGTTGTCCTCAATGCAGTAGTAAAAGAGAGGAAGATTGCAAGGAATGTCCAAGATGTAGGACTAGTTTAGCACCCATACAAATATATCCAGTGCCCACAAAATTGATAACTGAAAATGAAGCAAGACAAATCTTGACTGCTAAATCTATGTACAGTGGAATTTCACGCATTAAAAAGGGCAGACAAAATGTCAATTATGACGAAGACTTTATATTGGGATATTAATAGTTATCACAGTATTGGTTTTAAATTTAAAAAAACGAGTGCATTTTTTGTTCAAACTTTAAAAAATGCACTGTTTTGCATGACCAAATTTCAATTGTTTGCATGAATGACTTTTAAGCCAATAGTGACTCTCTTACATATACAGTACCTTCAAAGTCGTTATCACTGCCTATTTGTCTAAACAACAAAGGGGTCATTATCAATGCTTGCTTTATGATTACACCAAACAATCTAAAAGCATGTTTAGTAGCATCGACAGTGAGTTTTCCGTTTTCTTTACAAGCTTCTAATATAGGCTCAAATGGAGTTTTGACCCAATTTGATGGTGCCAACTCTCTAGCTTTAAATTTTATTTTTGTATTGACCACTTCAAGCGCAGCCGTGATAATCAAAAATAAATCTTTTGCAGAAATTCTATCCATATATTCTATCTTTGTACCTCTAAAATCCAATGTCTTCACCAACTTACCAGATTTATCTAATAGCATAAAATGTACTCCTCATTGTTTTTCTATTCTTGTATAATGCATATGTTCTGATTAGGTCAAAAACATAATGTGGCACCCCCACCGAGAATCGAACTCAGAACTAGCCCTTAGGAGGGGCTTGTTATATCCATTTAACTACGGAGGCAAATATTACAACATTTACAGGACACTGCATAAACATTATACAATATCAATCTCATTAAGTCAAGCAATAAACATAAGTTATGTAAAAAGCAAGCTTAAAGCTGTGTCACATTTTACATTTGTGCTGTGTGCTTGCTTAAAAGAAAAATAGCTTTTAATTTTCCATACTAACACTCTATGACTATAAAAATATCATACTATACACTTTATAGTTGTTACTTGAATTTATTTTACAAAAATAAATTCGATGTAAAATTTACTTTATGTGTATTGTTCTGCATTTAAGACCTTAATGTTGAACTCCCTTGCTGACTTCTCCCCTCCTACAATACATACAGTATAATATGGACAATATCTGCAAGGCAAACCTTTTGTGGACTTTAAAGGACTCTTGGCAATAAAGCCGTCACATATATTTTTCACTGCAAGCTCACACAGTTTTGATGCGTAACTTGACATACCTATCAACTGTTGCTCTGACACGCCCCTGTCTCTTTGAGGCTTTAATTTTATTTTTCCATTTTTTTTATCATAAACAGCACTACAATTTATTGTTGTGCTTCTTTTCGACCCTTCCATATATTCTATTTGTTGACAGTCACAGAGTGACTTATCCAGACTAAAAATGACATTTGGGTCATTATTGAACACCCCTTTTAACAGATAGCTATAATCGTCATCGTCCCACTTAGTTATTGCAGAAAAATAAAATGACCCTGCAGGTTTAAATCCTGCTCTAATAAAAATATCTAGGTATAAAAGTAACTGCAATTTTTTGCCTAAATACAAATCTTTATGACTAAAATTTATATTCCCAGTTTTGTAGTCAATCAATCTAACATATTCACCATTTAAGTCTACTCGGTCAATCTTGCCAATAAGATTTATTCCATTTAAATCAATACCTTTGTATAATCCCCTTTCGCCAAATTCTATTTCTGTCCCTAGTGGTGTAAAGTTTGACAATTCCAACTGTGACACAATAATATCACAAATTTTTTTAGCTTCAACAATGGCACGGTGCTTTATGTCTACATTTACATCCAAACTCAACTTATAATGCTTTGATAGACTAGCAGAGATTATCCTATCCACTTTATTTTTATCACAGTTGTTATTTACAAATTCTTCCATTACCGTGTGTAAAAAAGACCCAATATCAGCAGGATTTGTTCCACCATCTTGCAATTCTTTTAGCCTTAAACCGTACTTTACAAAGTGTTTATATGGGCAGGACATAAATTCCTCTATGCGACTTGCCGATACTGTGCGCTCAGCTTCAATACTTTGGCTGTTATTTCGTACAAAAAATAAATCACATGCATTGGTTATATTTTGGTAATCTGTATTTTCAAAATATTTGTTTACAAGGTGTTTTTGTCCCAATGCGTAGTACATAGCATTTCTCAATTCGACATTCGTTATTCTTCTAAAATTATCATGACTCTTTTCTAACAACAGTATATTTGACAAACTTACATGGTTACAAAAATGCAACTGCATCATATCAAAACTTAAATTATTGAGTTTATTTAGCTCAAAATCAAAATCATACACTGCCAATTCAACTTTTTTATTTAACTGTTGTAAGTAAAAATCACGCACATAACTGTCATTTTCTATAAAGCTAATATGCACTTGTACGCCACTAAAAATAATGTTGTCCAGTTCTATTTTTCTTCTTAAATTTATTTCCTCTATACTTGGCAAAAGAAACACATTATGCATTTTAAGTGCATTGATTTGTTTGTCTGCAATCAGTCCGTCATCAATTGCAAATTTTTGTATACCACCCTCATGAAATCCACACAAATAAATCATGCTCTTGTCCGCTCCTCTAAAAATTTCGGGAGCACCTACGGTGACAGCATCAAACTTTGGAGGCAAAATACCAATAGGCACGCTCAAACTCTCCAAAAAAACTTTGATAGTCAATTCTAGCTTATCACTATCTGACATCACTTTTTCCAAGTCATCCAAGTTTTTTATCATAGCTGTCAAAGGTTGTAACATATCTTGTCCACTAATTTTACTCAATTCAATGGATTTACTTTCATGCGTCATAAAAAACTCTTTTAAGTTTTTAATAAGTTCGGCTTTTGATTTGGCACTTACCATGCCAAAAAATAAATGAATATAGGTAACAAGTGAACTTCGAGCACTTTCTGCAAGTTTATCATTCCACTCATTTAAAAAACCTTTATAATCAATTGAATACTTTTTTACATACTCTACAAAACTTTCAGTTTGAGATTTTGTCAGTGGAGCAAACCAGCTTTTTGCCAAGCTAATCATGCTATCTTTATTAAACTGATGAAATTGTAAATCAAATAAATTTCTTACAAATACACACAAAGAAAAATTTTCTAAAAGCAATGAACTGTCTATGTTGATTGGTATACCATACTCACCAAAAATTTGCATCAATATATTGCAATTTCCTGTATATACCACGCCTATTCTATTAAAGTGCACGCCATTTTTTTTTGCAACAACTATTCTTTTTGCAACAGACAGTAACTCGTCAAGCTCGCTTAAAGCTTTATAGCAGTTTATAACATTGGGCAATTTCAGTGTTCTATCAAATGTTTGTATATCACCTTTCAAAAAATCAACTTGCACATTAGCATTTAAAGACAAAGTTAAAGATAAACAGTTTGAAGACAACTGTTGCAAGATTAGACTGGTAGTCTTGTCAAATTCGTCATAGTTTGCAATGTACACGTGTGCATCTTTTAATAAACCAGCTGCAATTGAGTGTTCTAGGACTGTCAACTTATCCACACTATCTATAAAATTATTTTTTTTACAATAGTTTAAATACTCGCTATAAATTGATGCGATATCTTTCAACTTTATATCATCAATCAATAAAAGTTCATTGGGAGTAATCTTACAGCATTTAAACTGCATGATTGCTTGATATATTTTCAGTGCAAATCCAGCAAAGTTAGAACTTACACCAAATGCTTTAAATTTATTGTTTAATATAATTTTTTTTATTAACATTATGCTAGCTGACTTACTAATGGGAACAAAACCACTGTCCGTTGACAGCATTCTAGAAAAAGTGACAACTTCACAGTCCATGCCACCTGCAACATTTGCAAAAATACGCCTCTCTGCGTCCAGAGTGTATTTGTCAGGTACTATCAAAATGTGCCTGATATCTAGTGATACTGTGCGGTTCTTTATAATTTCTACTATGTAATTGAGCGCCTCAACATAAGTAGAATGTTTAAAAATTTTTACTTCAATTTGTGACATGCGTTTGTATTAGTTGACATTATAGATTTAATAATCTATAATATAATAATGAAAAGAAAAAGAAGTATTTTAACTGCTATATTTTGTAGTGCTTTTAGCCTTGTAGGCTGCTTTGGCAATGGTACAGCTACATCAGAGAGAGATTTAATAGCTCCATGGAATAGTGAAACAAGGTATGAAAAATCTGTTTATAGTATAACAAAATTTATATCAGATGTCAACAATGCAAATGTTGAATATATCATTGCAGATGGTGAACTGTCTTATGAGTTAACTTGGGATAACAATCTTACTACGCTTAAAATGGATTTTTGGTTAAAATACAACGATGATACAAATACCCCAATAAAAGACAGAAACCTAAAAGATAGTATACAATCAAATACCACTTTTAGAACAATTAGCATGACGCCCGAAACGAGTGAACGCAATGTAAATATGGCAGTGAGAGAGGGTGAAAAAGATAAAAGTCATAGTATAGTCACTGACTATAAAAATAGAATATCTACATTAAAAGAAAATGACGGGACAACAAAGACACTTCAAACACCAAGCTCTATGTTAAATGTTGTGGACAATGAGATGCTCTACTATTCAATACGCAGTTTTAGGTATCTAGTCTTAGGGAAAACAATAGATTTTAGCTTGACAGTACCTTTTGATAATTTTTTTAACAACAACGAAAAATTTTTTACCTATAATATGAATGTTTTTGTTGACCCAAATGTTTCTAGTATCGCTTTGAATGAACAATTTAGAATAGATGGATTGCAAGTAAATGAAGAAGATTCGGTACAGTATATAGATACTCTAAAAAGTGTACTAGCTATCAAAAGCTCCACTAGTGGGACAAGCACAGTGCTTTATTATGCAGCTAAACCTATATATGTAAGCCAAGACAAGCTATACCAAATTCAAGGCGAGGCACAAACTGAGGACGCTGCAATGCAAAAAGTTTTGATTAGTTTTGAAAATAAGCAGCTGATTAATAGCAAAAATTTTGGTATAATGAGATATAACTTAAAGGAGTATACCATAAATAAACAATAACAATTTACTGAATCAATAAAGACAAGTTAAATACTAACTTGTCTTTTCATTAAAATTATGTATAAATAGCAAATCTGCGTTGCTTATAATTTCTGTATTTGAATAACAACTTACAATACCACCATTTGGATTAGATGCAACTATTTCTTTCATTATTTCTCTATGCAAACAATCCATCAAAACCACCTTTAAAGTATATAGAAAGTTCACTATGCGTTAGCATAACATAACTATCCTGCACCTAACCAACAATATACCGTAATGTTTAGTTTTCAACTCCATATTGGAATCCCAAATCATGAATGTGCATGATAGAAGGTACAATGGCACATTGTGACATGTCTACTAAATCGCCTTTAAATTTCACGCCTTCTTGTAATAACATTTGCCTTTGGCTTTCCATACCGCCAAAGGCAAATGCGGTAGATAGCTTACCTTGTTTTGTGACAACTCTATGACAAGGGATCTCACTGTTGTCAGGATTGCAATGCAATGCCCACCCAACTTGGCGTGACATTTTTGGATTTCCGCACACAAAAGCTATCACACCATAACTTGCTACTTTGCCTTTTGGAATTTGTTTGACTACTTGATATACTTTTTCAAAAAAATTCATCTTATAAACCACATTAAACTGTTTAAAAAACAGCTTATAAACTTATTTTGTCAGTACCCATATATGGTAGCAACACTTTTGGTACTGTTATGGTACCATCATTCTGTTGATAATTTTCTAATATTGCAGCCACAGTGCGCCCTACTGCTAGACCACTACCATTTAATGTATGAGCAAACTTTGTTTTTCCATTTGAATCTCTATATTTTATGTTGGAACGCCTGCTCTGAAAATCTCCAAAATTGGAACAAGATGATATCTCTACATACCTATTATAACTCGGCATCCAGACCTCAATGTCGTAAGTTTTGGCAGAAGAGAAACCTAAATCGCCTGTACATAGTTCAATTATTCTGTAAGGCAATTCCAATAATTGTAAAATACTTTGAGCATCTTTTGTAATGATTTCCAACTGTTCCTGACTAGATTCTTGTGTGCATATTTTTACAAGTTCTATTTTATTAAATTGATGCTGTCTTATCAGCCCTCTGCTGTCCCTTCCTGCACTCCCCCCCTCTTTTCTAAAACAAGCACTGTAAGCACAGTAGCTCAAATTCAACTGATTGAGTATTTGTTGACTGTGCATATTTGTAAGCGTCACCTCAGCAGTAGGCACCAAGTAGTAATCTGTACTGGCAACTTTAAACATATCTTCTTCAAACTTTGGCAGTTGACCTGTTCCAAACATGCTGTCTGCGTTGACCATAAAGGGTGCAAAGATTTCTGTATACCCATTTTTTGTATGGGTATCTAACATAAAATTTATCAAAGAACGCTCCAATCGTGCGCCCAATCCTCTATAAATACAAAACCTTGAACCGGTTATGTTGGCCGCAGTTGTCTGATCAAGAATTTTTAGGTCATTGCCTAAATCCCAGTGAGCTTTTGGTGAAAAATCAAATTTTGGTTTGTCACCAAACACCAAAACTTCAACATTACCACTTTCATCTTTACCTATTGGCACAGAACTATCTGGTATATTGGGTATATACGCCAGAGCACTTTTTAATTCTTTTTCTAGCTCTGCAATACTTTGATCCAAAATTTTTATATTAGACTTGTCATCTGCAACCATTTTTACTATGTCTTTTGTATCTTTCCCTTGTTTTTTAAACTTTGCAATATCTGCACTAAACTTGTTTGATTTTTCTTTTAGTGTTTCTACCTTTTTTAGTGCATCTTTTAATTTGTTATACAATACAAGAACACTGTCAATATCAACATCACAGTTGCGATTTAACAGTGTAACTTTAATATTATCTTTGTCTTCTGCTATTCTTTTTATATCCAACATTTAATTATCTCCTACTCAATAACTTATCTACTGCAAAATTGCGCACAAATAGACAGATGAAATCCAAAATAGTATAAATCACACCAAAAAGTATGGGTTCGACTCCAATTTCTGTTTTAGATTTTATATTCATAATTGCATAGAATCCTGCAACTCCAAGACACAAAAAAATAGAATACAAAATATTAAAAAACATATAGTACAATTTGCGTTTACAAAACATCAAATATCTAGGCATTTTCTGTCGTGCATCATCAATACCTATCAAAATTCTATTTGCTATCAAATCCACTAAAACACCTATAACTACACCAATTATGACCATCATATCTAAGCTATCATAACCATAGAACATAATTGACCAGCCAAAAAAGAAATAAATAGCTCCGGCAAACCAAAACTTGATAAAAGCTGCTTTTGGAATTAGAGGCATCTGCGTCAGCCAATCATTGGACTTACGCCTTGCCATATCTGTGTCCCTTTTTTGAGCTTCTAAACTAGAAATCATACCTCTGTCTTGCTCTACTCTCACATGCGGCTTTTCTAATTTCATGCTATTATTTTTATTGTCTTGTTTGTCCATACTTATGCAACCATTTCAAGCTGACTCTTTGGCGTTGTGTTTATCAGTTGCAAAGCCTTTTTGTATAGCGGTAGTGTAGCAATACTAAAAAGTGTAATACTTAAAAAAACAATGTGAACCACTGTCCATTTACGAGAACTTGCAGATTCTGGGATAGGTCTTAAAATTGAATTTGCGATGTCATAGTTTAATTGTTTTAAATAATACAATTGCAAGACTAACTGTAAAATTAGCAAGATACAAGTTATGCTAACCGCTAAAATTGCACTTCTGTCAAACTTTTTTTTGTATCCAATAAAAGATATTATAGACATCATAGATGCCAAAGTAGTTACAAACAATATAGGTGCTACCGAATTGTTTTTTTCAAAGTGCATGACAGCTTCTGAATGGTCTGATAAATTAAATGTAAAGATAGCCATTGAAAAACAAATCAATAGAAAAGGTATGATATTGGGTTTCTTTTTTAAAGTTACCAATTTTTTTCTAAAATATTCTTTCATAAATTTTACCTTATTGCCTTTTTAGTTCGTGCGTCAAAAAAATGCATTTTTTGAGAATTAAAACTCAATTTTAATTTTTCACCAGATTTCTGTTCTGTCCAGCCAAACAACTTAAAAACTGCCTTTTTTTCTGTGTTGCCTATTGTACCATGCAAAAGTGTATACTGTCCTAAATTTTCTCTTATATTTACGCAAAAGTCTAAATCTATACCAATCTGGACATCCTCTGGCCTGACACCCAATATAATGTTCTCATTCATTTTACTCTGTAAGACAGCAATGTGCTGCTGACTTAACTTTATCTCAAACTCATCACTCTTCAACTTACCATCCGTGACCATTACGTCAAAAAAATTCATTTGTGGCAATCCGATAAAACTCGCTACAAAAAGATTGTCTGGATATTGATACAGTTGCAGTGGAGTTCCAACTTGTTGCACTACCCCGTAGGACATGACTACGATTCTATCTGCCAAAGTCAAGGCTTCTATTTGGTCATGTGTCACATAAATCATGGTACTTTTTAATTGCTGATGTAGTATTTTCAACTCATGCCTCATAGAATTGCGCAACTTTGCATCTAAGTTAGATAGTGGTTCATCAAACAAAAATACCTTTGGTTTTCTCACTATGGCTCTGCCTACTGCCACTCTCTGCCGTTGTCCACCAGAAAGCTGATTCGGAGTCTTATTTAGTTGATTTTTAAGTCCCAAAATTTCTGCTGTATCCATTACCTTTTTGTGTATTTCTTCTTTATTTTGCTTGGATAAAATCAAACTAAACGCCAAATTTTGATACACTGTCATTTGAGGATACAATGCGTAATTTTGAAAAACCATAGCAATATCGCGATCTTTTGGTGCTGCATTTGTGACATTTTTATCATCAATAAACAACTGTCCAGACGAAATTTCCTCCAAACCTGCAACCATTCTCAGCGTAGTGCTTTTACCACAACCAGACGAACCTACCAAAACTACAAACTCGCCATCTGCTATATCAAGATTAAAATTGTCAACAGCCTTGGCATTGGTATTTGGATAAATTTTGTCAATATTTTTTAAAGATAACTTTGCCATTTACTTTTTTTCCCCAATTGACTCTAAATAGTTGTAAAGCAGTAAGCATTTTTGCTTATTTGCAATACCTGCAAACACTAGTGACATAGCAGATAGTATCAACAATACTGTAATCATAATGAATTGAATTATGGATAATTCACCGTCCATTACATAAAATAATGGTGCAAACACGATTCTCAAAACCTGCACTGTTGCGACGATATACAAAACTATTGTCCAATGCAATGTGTATATTTTTGTCTTTTCTGCACCCCAAAAGACAGCTAGCATAAAAAATATACTAAGCATTATGTCTGCACCCATTCTGATGGATGGTTTTGGCACGACACTATAAAATATACAAAATTCAAGAATGCCAAATATCAAACTCAAAATGCAAAACCAAAAAGAGAATGAGTTTTTTTGATAACGCATTTGCTGTGGGTCAATTTGTTTAAACATACTTTCTCCTAGTTTTGTTGCAATGCATCAGTCGTATCCGTATCAAAACTTGCATAACGCATCAAAATTGTCCTTTTTTGTTTTATCTTATTAAACACATTTACAATGAGCAATACTGCCAAGATTATTAAAACTGCACTCAATACCATTCCCAAATAAAAAACATTGGTGGACAATCCCCATGTATTGGGAAAGTTCAGTTCTATTTTTTGATTTAGCGTAACCAAATCTAAACTGTTGTAAACACCCATGATAGAAACAATGCTAAATGTGATAAAACAAGCTAAAAATACAGAAAAAATAGCATACGAAATGCTTGCAATGTAGTTTGACATGTAATAAATTCGTCGCTTTTGGCTAAAAAATACAAATGTACTCAATGCTAACAAAATCAGTACCAAGGACAGTACCAACAGCATGCGATTAAAATTTTGTACTTTTGCATAAAAATCAGTCACTCCTTGAACATAGAGCATATCTTCTGAATTGGACTTTGCAAAAGCCTCCAAAATGTTCAACCCTGTCATAAAGCTCAAAGCATAAAACAAAGTCAATGCAGTTGTAATAATTAGCAATGCAAAAACAAACCTTTGTACAAACTTTTGATTTTTTACTTTTAAAAAAATTTTTTTCATATTATTTTAATTCTATAAAGTTACTCTTTTACACCACCCATATTTACACCTTTTGCAAAGTACTTTTGAATATATGGGTACACTACAATTATGGGTACTATTGCTACGACCACCATAGCATATACAAAAGACATAGCTGTATAATTTGCTCCCAAAGGCGGTTTGAAAGCTCCTTCACCCCCATTAAGTATTTCGCTCAATCTGTTTCTAATAAAAACTTGCAAAGGCATCTGATTGGCATTGTCCACTATGACACTAGCCCAAAAATAACCATTCCATCTACTAATTGCGTAGAACAGTGTTATCGTTGCAATGGTCGCTTTTGACATGGGTAGATATACTTTTCTAAGCAGTTGTGATTCTGTTGCACCGTCCACAATAGCCGCTTCTTCTATCTCCTTAGGAACATTTTCAAATGCATTTCTCAACAACACAACATTAAAAGCAGCCATACCCATTGCTACTACAACTACCCATTTATTGTCATTTGTAAACAGATTAAAAAAGTTTTTAGTTGCCAAATAATTGAGATACTGGGGCACAAAACCTGCGACAAACCACATTGTAAAAACGATGAAAAAAGAAAGAAATGTCCTAAACGGCAGTCCTCGCTTGCTAAGTGTGTATGCGCCCATAATGGTAGTAATCACAGAGAATATTGTACCATAGAATGTGACAAACAGTGTGTTTGCATAGTTTACCCAAAACATTCTCTCTGCAAATACAGCAGAAAAAGCTTCAAATTGCACCTGTAAAGGCCACAAAATTACTTTTCCTCTTTCCATCGCGTCCGCTCCTGACAAACTTGCGGACAGAGAATACACAAAAGGATACAAACAAAACAACGCAAATACTGTCAAAAAAAAGTACGCTATTATTTTAAATACTATCTCACTAGAATCCAGTCTTTTTAACATATATATCACCTTTACTAAAAGCTTTAAAATACAAAATCAAAACTCAATCAATATACAGAAACTTTTGTTATTCGTTTTACAACAAAGTTTGACCCCAAAACAAGCACCATGGAGAGTAATGCGGCTATCAAGTCAGCAGCACTTGCAAGGGCTTGATTCCCTCTACCACCACCGTAAATACCTGCCATTCTGAGTACAAATGTACTGATAATATTTGTCTCTGCATAATTAGCTTGTTGCAACAAGAGCACTTTCTCAAATCCAACATTCAACAATTCACCTATTCTCAAAACCAACATTATCATGATTGTAGAGGCCATTCCAGGTAAAACAATGTATCGTATCTGCGCCCATTTATTTGCGCCATCAATAGTAGCTGCCTCATATCTAGATTTTGGAATCATCACTACTGCTGCAAAAAAAACAATAGAAGCATACCCAGCATTTTCCCATATACCTGATATAATAAATATAGGTCTAAAATATCTTGTAATGCCCAAAATTCCAGCTTCGGCATTTTCTCTTGATATAATTCCAATATTGGCCAAAAAATTTGCTACTACACCAGGGGTATCCGTCCCAGGTGTTTTACTTTGTAACAAGAGTGTAAGTATGGAGGTAATGATTACCATGGATATAAAACGAGGCAAGTAGGTCAAGACCTGAAAACCACTTCTGACTACATCGTTTTTTACTTCATTAAAGAATAGTGCTAAAATTATAGGTACAGGAAAACCAAATAAAAGTCCATAAAAAGAAAGCACAAAAGTATTTCTAAAAGCTACCCAAAAATCAGCAGAGTTTGAACCAAACATCAACAGTCTAAAATTGTATAGACCAGCAAAAGCTCGTTGGGATACTGGAATATTTTCTGCACCTACGTCAACCTGAAAAGCATTTAATAGACCGTAGATTGGGAAATATCTCCAAAGTAAAAAAGTCAAGAATAAAGGCAAGAACAACAAGTAAAGACGCCAATGCTTTAACATCTTTTTACCTGTAACTTTCCAATAATTTCTTTCATTTTCATCTAGTAGCTTTTCTAGTTCTATACTCATGATACTGTCCATTTTATACTCCTGCAAATTTGAAAATAAAATATTTAACTACAAATTATCTAAATCATCACTGTCAAACTTATATAGGGTTATATCTACACAATCCGCTAATTCATCTAATATTTTTAAATCTGTCGCTTCACTGTCATTTTGATTTTTTGCACTCAATTGCACTAAATAATCTCTCTGGTCAACAAAAAGTCCCTTTTGTCTTTGCGCAATAAAAATAATAAATATTCCAATAACCAAATTTAGACTATCTGCGGCAATCAAATCTATAAAAATAGCAAAATCTCTAACAAACATCAAAGCGACCAAATACCGTCCTAAGTTCACAAATAAAAATGCACTAACCAAAAACAAGCATGCTACAAAGAAATTTTTTGACAGTGTATCTTTTTGCAAAATCTTGAACCATAACAAGTTTGCACCCAAAAAAACTGAACCAATCAAATAAATTGCATAGTGTTTTGCTTGCCCACCATTGCCTAAAAGATAGCCAAAACTTGCAAAAAAACAGACAATTATACCATACCAACCCCACCTTAACAATGCAATTGTACTCAATACTACGCTTATGCTTAGATAAAAAACTTCCCCCACAATTCCCACTGCTATGCCATTGACAACTTCTAGAAAAAAAGCTAATCCACAAAAAATACTGATGTCAATTATTCTAAACTTGTTTAGCGTCATATTGTTCAAACCCGTACGGTTTTCTCATCTCCATCCGTTTCAAAAAAATAAATGCAATCTTGTGGTACAAAAAACTTTAAATTCTGGTCGGGTACAAAATTTTTGGTAGGCAAAGATTTGAGTACAGCAGCATTTTTACCCAAAAAGACATAAACATTGATGGCATCTCCCAAAATTTCTGACACTTGAATTTTGCACTCCAATTTTATGCCTTGTCTACTTATGCTACTGCTAGAATGGACATCCAATGAATTTGCAATGTCACTGTCATATACAACGGACTCCGGTCTAAATCCCATTGTGACAGATTTACCTTCAAATCTTGCAAGCAGTGGAGCAAATTTAGGAGGGCAATCTACACAATCTTGTACGCCTTCTATTTTAAGCTTAGAATTTTGCACTATACAAGGCACAAAGTTCATAGGAGGTTCTCCCAAGAAGCCAGCTACAAATTTATTGTCTGGATGGAAATACAGTTGTTTTGGTATGCCAACTTGTTGAATTTTTCCATCTCGCATAACTACAATTTTGTCAGCCATCGTCATAGCTTCGGTTTGGTCATGCGTAACATAGATAGTAGTGGCATTGACTTTTCGATGAATATCAATAATTTCACTTCGCATTGTCACACGATTTTTTGCATCTAAATTGGACAATGGTTCATCCATTAAAAAAACATTGGGATGCCTTATCAGTGCTCTGCCAACTGCAACTCTCTGATTTTGACCACCACTCAATTCGCGAGGTCTTCTCAAAAGCAATCTGCGCATATCCAAAACATCTGCAATTTCGTGCACTCTCTTCTCAATAAAATCTTCATCAAAACCTTCTAAAGACAGTCCAAATGCCATATTTTCGTACACATCAAGATGAGGATACAGTGCATACGATTGAAACACCATAGCAATACCTCTCTGTCTTGGAGTCTTATCATTGACTATTTTATCATCAAAAAATAAGTTGCCTTTTGTGAGCCTTTCCAATCCGGATATGATGCGCATCATAGTGGACTTGCCACAGCCAGATGGACCAACAAAAACTACAAATTCACCATGGTTGATGTTTAAGTTGAAATCACTAACAGCTTTAAACCCATTTTCGTAAATTTTGTCTACATGTTCAAACCTTAAACTGGACACCAAACTCTCCTTAAAAATATTTATTACACTGCATAGTGGGCAAAATGAATCCCATATTTAGCAAGTAATTTATAAAAACTAATTTTTGATATAATAAATAAACAATCCTACTTATGTATAGTAACATAAAAATAAAAAAAAATCAAGCGTTTATTGATAAATAAGTAACTAAATAACCTATACAAAATTACATTTTTTAATGGCAGTATAAACATTTTTACTACTATGCCATATATAGATTATTTCAACTTTTTTAATTTATAGTATTAAATCCAAAATTTTATTTTCAAATTACTTTTAAACATAATATTTATATTGACAAAAAATACAAATTAGTGTAAAATAAAAATATGCATCAAATAATTTTTGTGGGAAATAAAACATTTAATGTAAGAAAAAGTGATTTAAATAAAATTACAGAAAACTCTCAATTTTGGGATATCATCCATATCATTAGAGGAGAGGGTGTAATAATAGATAAGACAAACTTTAACAAAATAATATTTAAATCCAGAGATACTATTTGTGTGCCGCACGATATAGAAGTTGAGTTTAAATACAAAGATAAAATAAGCAATATCTTTGTGAGGTTTGATTCTCTATTTTTGCCATGCAAGTCAATCATAAACCTGGAAAATTCCCATAAAGATTTATTAAAAGATATCTTTATACACTGTAAAAATTTATATGATAGCAATTTATACAAGAGTAATAAGGAGTGTGATTTGCAAAAAAAAATTTTTGATTGTTTAACAGAGTTAATTGTGACAACTATAAATTATAGCTATAAAAACATGTCAAAGTATTCACCTATTGTAGAAAAAATTTACAATGCAATAGTCATACATTACTCTGATCCAGATTTT
>JAITUJ010000085.1 GCA_031286385.1 Clostridiales bacterium
ACATCAGCTTTGCACTTCCCAACTCTTTTTTAGTTGCAGCAAGTGCAGATACACAGGGAGCGGACAGTAATGTAAAAGCCATAAAAGCGTAAGCACTACTCTGTGTAAAAAGCTCTGCTAACCGCAGATTGATATCTCCACCCAATATTATACTAAAAGTTGCTACGACAGTTTCTTTTGCAAATATTCCCGTCAATATTGCAATGCTTGACTGCCAATTGCCAAAACCAAGTGGAGAAAATATCCAAGAGATACTTTTGCCAACCCATGCCAACATGCTTTCTTCTATATTTACCATTTTAAAGTCAAAACTAAAACTTTGCAAAAACCAAAGTACTATTGCAGCAGGGACAATCAAAATAGCAGCTCTTACAACAAATCCTTGTGTCTTTTCCCATAATGTAAGAGCAATGTCTTTTACAATAGGCAAGCGATAG
The DNA here is from genome assembly GCA_031286385.1 of Clostridiales bacterium. Taxonomy (GTDB): domain Bacteria; phylum Bacillota; class Clostridia; order Christensenellales; family Pumilibacteraceae; genus WRGC01. The sequence continues at coordinate 438 of JAITUJ010000085.1, forward strand.
TGAGGTAGCTCCATTATGAAAGTGTCCTGTTTTTGTGATTTTGGATTGAATATTTTTAAAATCAATGCGCCCAAAATTACCATAATGATTCCCAAAAAGTACATAGATGGAGCGACAAAAGGATTGTTGGGAAACAGAGCACTTGCAATCAAGGCAAACACAGGCAATTTTGCGCTACAAGGTACAAAGGGGGCAAGCATGATTGTATTGCGTTGTTCTGATTTATTTTCGATAGTTTTAGAACACATGATAGCGGGCACAGAACAACCACATCCTACAATCATAGGGATAAAAGATTTACCGGATAAACCCAGCTTCTTAAACAATTTGTCCATAATGACGGCCACTCTTGCCATATAACCACACTTTTCTAAAATGGAAATAAACAAAAATAACAAAATTATTTGTGGTACAAAAGACATAACTGTACCAACACCGTTTATGATAGCATCCACTGTCAGTGCAATTATCCAATTTGGTGCGTTTATACTCAACAGTGCATCACGCAAGTTTTGTCCCAAAAAATCAAAGAAAAACCATTCAACAGCACTGGTAGAGTATTGTCCCAATGTCTGAATAGATACAAAAAACATAAAAAATATAATAGCAGCAAAAATAGGGAAAGCAAGCCACTTGTTTAATACCACGCTGTCTATACAATGTGTGATGTGTTTAATCTTTGAAGAAACTTGCACTGGTTTGATTTCTGTGCTTTTTGCCTTTGCATTGGGGCAACCAGCACATGATGACAGACATTTGCTTTTAACAGGAATGGATACTCTAAAAAGATCAATTTTATCGGCTATAAACTTGTGTCTAAATTCAATCTTTTGTTCCTCAGTTTGTCCAATAGAAAAAAAAGGTGATAACTTTTTTTGAACTGATACAGAAACAACAGCTTGCATCAACTGGTCTAGATTAGCATTTTTTTTGGCAGATATCAGCAAAGTTATGAGTCCAAGCTCACTTTCTATGTTTTTAGTATTGATAGATATGTTGTGAGATTTTAGCTCATCTTGCATGTTTAAAGCTAGAACAATCGGTATGGAAAACTCCATCAATTGCAGAGTCAATTGCAAGCTTCTTTCCAGATTGGAACTGTCTATTATATTTATGACTGCGTCGGGTTTTTGTTGTAACAAAAAATCTCTTGAAACCCTCTCATCATCTGAAATTGGGTTCAAAGAATAAATTCCTGGCAAATCTATTATATTTATGCTTTTATCAGCATAGTATTTGCCTTCTTTTTTTTCTACGGTGACGCCAGACCAGTTGCCCGTTTTTTGATTCAGTTTTGTTAAACGATTGAAAACTGTAGTCTTGCCACAATTTGGATTACCTACTAGTGCTATATTCATAATTAATATTATTTAGACAATATATATTTGGCTTCACTTTTTCTGATTGCAAGTTGACAGCCCTTTACGTCAATGATAATAGGGTCCCCAAGTGGTGCAAACTTGACTACGGTAATTTTTGTATCTTTGACTATACCAAAATTCATAAGTCGTCGTTTTAAAATGCCATCTGTTGCAATGTCGCTGACTATTATAGAATGGTCTTTTTGTATTTGTGCTAATGACATGATATACACTTCCTTATATTTATTATTAGTTAGCAGTTGCTAACTAATAATAGTATATCATATTTATTGTTATATGTCTACTGTTTTGCATAAAAAAATATGAATAAATAGAATAATTTTTTTATAAAGTATTTTATTGTAATGTACATAATAAAAAAGTCAATGAATACTATATCTATTTATACGGCAGTATGTTTTTATAAGCATTTTTGAATATGATATTTTGTTGAATTGTGAACCCATTGAACAAATTTTGTTGACAACAACTGTATAGTATATTATAATATACTATACAGTTAAAATTTTTAAAAACTGGTGTAATCTTGTCAAAAGATATGACCTATAAATATTTGTAATAATATATAAAACTTATATTATTATTGGGGGTAGAATGAAAGTCAGAAAAATAATATTCAGTAGCGCATGTATACTTTCCGTTATTTTATTGTTATCACTAGCCATTATCAAGGTACTGGACGATCGTAGACAACCTACTCCATTTGATAGAGTTGCGTATCATATAGACAGGATCAATTCACACAGTGGGCAGATATATTTATATAAAGACGACCCAGATAAGTACGACCTTTTTAAACATATCAATAAATTTGAAGTCATTGACAGTTTTGACAAAATTGATTACCAAAATGAATACATTTTTGTAGTTGTAACAAAGGACTATTATAGTGATTTTAATGATAAATTTGCTATGGATTTAGTGGACACTTTGCTTAAATCTGAAAGTAAAATTATAGTAGGATTTGTTGATTTTCCAGATTTTAAATTTTTTACACAGGAAACGACAAATAATAGAATAGTAGATTTAAGTCTAGATGGTGCTATTTTTAAAACAATAGACAATTTTCATAAAGATTACCCTACTCAACTTTATTTTGGGGGACCTTGGTTGTTTTATGAGAGTTTTACTATAAATCCGGATGAGTATGTGATTTATTCATTTTCTTATTTAATAGGCATTCACAACGACTTACCCGATGTATAAAAATTTATGGATAATGCTCATTTTAGTGACTTGTGACTTTTGTCATGAGTCATTTTTTATATCAAAACAGTCCTTACAGTCTTTTGCATTTACGCAAATTTTTGTTTTATGGTGAGCAAATAAAAATACACTTTTTTTCACAAACTGTATAGGATGGTAGATTTTTTATCAATACAAAAATATTTGCATGAGCCTTCTGATTTGTCTAGTCGCAAGCTAAATTTAAAAAATGGTGATGCCAGCATAGACATTAATATATGTTATATTGAAGGTTTGGTGGGGTCTAACAACATGCAGTTTTTGATTGCTCCACTGTTAAGATTGGATTTCCCTAGCCAACAACAGTCCGAACAAATTTTGAAAGCATTGCAATTTAGTCATTTACCTCAGTGTAAATTGACAGAAGCCAACAGTGTACGTGATGCCGTCAGTCAGTTGTTGTTGGGTTGTGCCATCATTACCACTCAAAATTGTGACATAGCACTTTGCGTTGATATGCGTGAAGTGCAAATGCGTTCAGTTTCGGAATCCAGTGAAAATATCATAAAAGGTGCAAAAGACTGTTTTGTAGAGAGTTTTAGAGTCAACACAGCATTGATACGCGCGCACTATATTTCGCCAGATTTGCATATCAAAGAAGTCGTTGTAGGTGAGAGTGTAAGTACAGTTGTAGCACTGGCATACAATATTGAACATGCTGATTTGGACATTGTAGACGCTATTGTAAAAAAATTGCAAGAGTTCAAAAAACGCGGGGTGTTTAGCAGCGCTGATTTGGAAGACCACCTATCAAGGCACAAAAATAAAATTTTCCCACACATGACTTATACAGAGCGACCGGATAAAGTGGTTGCAAACATCAATGAAGGCAAAATTGCTATAATTGTAGACAATGTTCCCTATGTCTATGTTGTTCCAGCAACTTTTGCTATGATGATGCAAGCAGTTGAGGATTATAGCAGAAATTATATAGTAGCTAGCTTTACACGGTTGTTGCGGTACTGTTCTTTTTTAATATCACTGACATTGCCCGCACTGTACATTGCCATCATGTTGTTTCATCATGAGATGATACCACGAGATTTGGCTATATCTCTTATCGCTAGCAAAGAGGGAGTAGCCTTTCCTACACCGTTTGAAGTGTTTTTTATGCTCATGTCATTTGAAATTTTGGTAGAGGCAGGTCTGCGCATGCCAAAAGCAATAGGACAAGCTGTGTCCATTGTGGGTGGACTTGTAGTAGGGCAAGCTGCTGTAGCTGCCAGTTTTATAAGTAGCTCGGTAATTGTAGTCGTGGCATTGACAGCCATCGCTGGTTTTACCGCACCTGACCAAGATGTAGCAAATGCAGTAAAAATTTGGCGCATTGCAATAGCCTTGCTAGCTTGGATGGCAGGTTTATATGGCATGGTTTTGGGACTGTTAATCGTATTGACATTTGTGAGTAGAATGGGATTTATGCATGAAAGCTTTATGTATCCGTTTGCAAACAGTGGAGGTAAGTTTTTGAAAAAAGATACACTTATTAGGAATTAGGAATTTTTAAACAATGGGAAATCAAATAAAAAAAATTTTAAACTATCATTGCAAATGTATATTGCTTTGCTTATTAGTGTTATCCGTATTACCAATGGGTGCTTGTAGTAAATTTTTCCCTACACCTATTTCAATAGAAAAAATGGAGTTTTGTCAGGCCATGTCTGTAGATGTAGTAGATGGACAATTTAAATTGGGGGTAATGTTAAAGAGCGTAAAACCGTCTTCAAAAGGTACAGGAGAAGATTCTGGTGATGGAGGACAAGATATTTTTAGTGAGAGTGGAAATTCATTGAGCACTATTGTGAGAGATTTGCAAGCAAGGCGACCTAAGGTAATTTTTTTTGGTGACATTGAAGCGTTGCTAGTGTCCAAAAATGCAATAAAAGACAAGTTTGAAAATATTATGGACTTCTTTGTAAGGAGTAGGGATTTTAGTGAGTATTCAAGCATTTATGCGGTAGAAGATGATGCATTTCAGATGTTAAAAAATATGAATAAAGTAGGGCAAAGTCCGGTCGATATCGTGATAAAATCGCGTTTGGCAAAGACAAAAGCTTTTACAGATGAAGTGAATTTTTTAAATGCAATTGAGCTGCTGCAACCGCACTCATGCGGTGTATTGCCCATAATGGTAGAGATAAACGGCGAGAATGGCAGTGAATTCGAATTGAAAGGCTTTGGCGTCATATTAAACAAAAGTTGGGTAGGGGTGCTAGATGAGTCGCAGTCGAGAGGTCTTAATGTTTTAAAAAATAATTTGAAGGCTGCTGTTCTGTCATTTGAAATAGATGACCTTGATTCCAAAATATCTATTGGGTTGGATAGTATTTCTGCCAAAACTTTTATAAAACCCAAAAAAAATAATGGTAAAATTGAGTTCGATATAAGCGTTAAATTAAATGCCAGTATAACAGAAGTCAGTAAAAGTAATGCCCTTAAAGCTCAAGAACTCATAGACAAGTGTCAATCAAGTCTGTCCCAAATTGTCAAACAAGACATTGAAAACTGCTTGAATTTTGCACAGCAAATTTCCGCAGATTTTGTGGGACTATTCCAAAAGTACAGACTTTGGCATAAAACAGAATCTGACAAAATCAAACCACAATGGAATGATAAATTTAAAGATATAACCATAAATGTCAAGGTCAACAGTGTTATAACTAGATCCCATCTTGTATCTATTGACAGTTAGTGTTTTATAAAATTATAGAATTATGAAATCATTAAAATTTAAATCACACATGTCCTCAATGCAATTCTTCTTACTGTTTTGCTTGTGTTTTTTTAGTCCAAGTATGATTTTTCTGCCGCGCCGTTTGGTAGACTCTGCCGGCGGTGCTGCATGGATTTGTCCTTTGCTATCTTGTTTTGTTTTTGTAGCCTTGTTTTTTGCTTTGAACAGAATTATGAGAATGCCTGGTGATGGAATGTTCAAAAAAATTCAGTTTATTTTGGGCAAGCCATTGGGCTTTGCAGTAACTTTACTGATACTGTTGTGGACAGTCATTTTGAGTGCTTTTTTTGTAAGACATTTTGCAGAGCGCGTCATGCTTGTGTACTTGACTGATAGTACGACGGTGTTTGTAGTGATGTCTTTTATGGTCGTAGTAGGCATTGCACTGTGGGGTGGTGTTTTGGGGTATGCAAGGGCGTGCGAATTGCTGTTTTATTTTTTTGTTGTACTGTTCTTTGCGGTAACTTTATTGGGCATGTTCGACGGCATAAAAGTGTACAATGTATTGCCTGTTTCCGTAGAGGACAGTGTAGGTATTTTAAAGGGGTTAATGTACATGTTTGTGCCGTTTAGCACATTGATATACATGACATTTTTTTCAGATAGAGTCAATTTTGGTCAAAGCATTGTAAAACAGGGTGCTGTGAGCAGTATTTTTGTATCATTTGCAACCTTTGCAGTGCTTTTGTTGACTTTGGGAAGATTAGGTGAATTTGGCGTAAGGTATTTAGAACTACCTTACTTTTCGGTCACTCGTCAAATTGCTTTTTTGGGACCACTTCGCAACATTGGGTCAATCGTTTTCAGCCTTTGGATTGTAGCAGACTTCGCTTTGGTGTCCACTTTAAGTTATTCATCGGTAAACCTAGGCAAAAGTTTAACTAAAAACAGACTGCGTAACATTCCCATACTCTTAGGAATACTGGTAATAACTTTGATTGCTGTATTGTTTTGGCGTGATATGCACAGCATGGAGATATTTTTTGACATAGTCATCGTGCCTTTGAGTATTATAGTTAGTGTAGGGATACCTTTACTTTTATATATTGTTAGCTTTTTGAAAGTGAGAACTTTCCAATCGAAAGCTTTGCAAGTTATCGATGAATAATGGTCACATTGTATTGGACATTTACTTAGAAATATGTTACAATGATTGCAATGATAGCAAACAATGACAAAACTCAATTTGATGCCATAGTGGTAGGTGCGGGACATGCAGGTATTGAGTGTGCACTTGCTTTGGCAAAATTGGGGCACAAAGTTTTGATATGTTGCATCAATTTGGACAGTATAGGGTATTTAGCGTGTAATCCTAGTATTGGCGGAACTGCCAAGGCTCATTTGGTTCGTGAAGTAGATGCTTTGGGAGGCGTAATGGGTCAGTTGGCAGATAAAACGAGTACGCAAATCAGAATGTTAAACAACAGTAAAGGTATGGCCGTTCAATCTTTGAGAGCACAGGTAGATAAATATAAATATCACGCATACGCAAAACAATTATTGGAGCAACAGCATAACATATATTTAAGGCAGTGTGAGATAGTCGACATCAAATGTGAGAGTGTAGATGCCAAAAAAGATGAACTAAAAGGCAACAATTTTAAATTTAATCTCACAACCAAATTGGGACAAAACTATTGTGCAAAGACTGTTGTTTTAGCATGCGGCGTATATTTGCAAAGTCAAATATTGATAGGACAGGACAAGTTTAATTCTGGTCCTGCCGGTTTTTCCCGTTCTTTAAATCTGTCTAATAGTCTAAAAAAACTTGGAATTGATTTTAGAAGGTTTAAAACAGGTACTCCTGCACGCATACATAGACGCAGTGTAGATTTGACTAAGTTTGAAATTCAATACGGTGAGAGCAACATAATGCCTTTTAGTGATCTGACAACAAAGCCGTTAAAAAATACTTCTGTCTGTTATTTGGGGCGTACGAGTTGTTCAACACATGAATTGATAAAGCAACACTTACATTTGACATTTAAATATAACAAGCAAAGTGAAGATTTAAGTGTGGGAGCTAGGTACTGTCCATCCATTGAGGACAAGGTTGTACGCTTTGCTGACAAGACAAGTCATCAGTTTTTTTTGGAAAGTGAAGGAGAACAGACAGAGGAGCTGTATGTGCAAGGGTTGTCTACAAGTTTGCCAGTTGATGTACAGCAAAAAGTTTACAGCAGTATTGAGGGATTGAATGACGTAGAAATTTTGCGAGATGCTTATGCAATTGAGTATGACTGCATTGACCCTACAACACTTACTCCCAATTTGATGTCCAAGAAAGTTGATGGATTGTTTTTTGCAGGACAATTAAACGGCACAAGTGGCTATGAAGAAGCTGCTGCACAAGGTCTAGTTGCAGGAATAAACGCATCTATGTATCTATCCAATAAACCCTATGTGTATTTTGACAGACATTTGAGTTACATAGGGGTGATGATTGACGATCTTGTCACGCAAGGTACAGACGAGCCTTACCGTATGATGACGAGTAGGGCGGAACAACGCTTGCGTCTAAGACAGGATAACAGTTGGATGAGATTGACCCCATTGGGTATTGAATTGGGGCTGGTCTGTAAAAAAAGAGAAAAAAGGTACAAAGCGCTTTTAAGGCAGTTTGTGCAACTGATGGCAAAGTCAGAAGATAAGCTCAACGCGGACACAGTTTTAAAACATATAGGTGTAACAAGCACAATGACGGTAAAAGATTTTATAAAGCGTGTAGATGTAAATGTAGAGCAATTAGCAAAAATGGATGTTTTTTCAAAATTTGATGTGAGGGCATTAAACGCATTTGTAGCAGAACAAAAGTATGAAGGATATATAGAGCGACTAGACAGAGAGTTAAAAGAAGTACAGCGTTTGGAGAAAATGACAATATCCATAGATTCATTTGATAGTATTCCAGGTTTGTCAAGTGAAGCAATCGAAAAATTGCAAAGAATCAGACCGCAAAATATAGGACAAGCAAGTAGGATAAGTGGTGTTACACCAAGTGACATAAATGCGCTCATCGTTTTTTTAAAAAAACGAATAACGCTAAACAAAAAAATGTAATTGTAAAAATTTGACTATTATAGTTGACTTTTGAAGTTTAATATTGTACAATGTATAGGCTATTAATAGCCTATAATTTTAAAAACAAAATGTTTTTAGTTGAGAATTTAATGATTAAATTTAGGAGAGTAGATGATAACCGCTAATACAATAGAATATTTAGAAAGTCCCCAGCAAAATGAAGATAGGTTGTCTGTACTGAAAAATATCGAGTACAATGAGTTGCATGCCTTATTTAACGAAGGCGTAGAAAATGATCCTCCAATTGTACCCATAGACGTAAAGACTCTGGATTTACTAAATAAAAAATTAAAGAGCAAAATTTGTACCAGAGTGGCCAACTTTATGGGAAAACGCTTTTTCAACAGAATGATGTCCAGTCAAAAGGTCATTTTTAAAGGCGTAACTGGTTTGCAGAACTTGCAAGGTTTTAGTGGTGCCGCAATGATAACTTGTAATCACTGCCATATTTTTGACAACTTTGCAGTGTACTTGGCTTTAAAACAACACTTTAATCATCGTAAGTTCATTTTGCACAAAGTAGTCAGAGAAGGGAATTATAGTTATCCTGGTATTATAGGTTTCTTTTTGCGCAATTGCAATACATTGCCTGTGCACGAAAGTGAAAAAAGTATGAATGTTAGAGTCACTGCCGCCACTAGTCAGGCAATATCTACATTGTTGCGTCAAGGCAAACAAATTTTGATATACCCAGAACAAGCTATGTGGTGGAACTACAAAAAGCCACGCCCCATGAAAATTGGTGCATTCAAATTTGCAAGCAAAGCAAAAGTACCCATAATTCCACTTTTTATAACACTCAAAGACAGTGGCATTATGGGAGAAGATGGCTTTTTTGTACAAGAGTTTACCGTCAATGTGTTGCCTATAATTTATCCAGATGACACATTGGATGCTCAACAAAATATGTCAATGATGCATCAAAAAAATGCAGATTTGTGGAAACAAACTTACGAAAGTGTGTACGGTATCCCATTGCAGTATACAACAATTGTGCAATAATATACTGCAATTGGATAGGAAAAAAGACTGTCACAAAATTTAGACAGTCTTTTTTTGATTGCAATTTACAGAGATGCTTTACCGCTACATCTTAAAACATTTTTAAGCTTGTCTTTAACAATTTGTGTCAGCAACTCTCTCGCTGTTCCACAGTACTGTCTTGGGTCATAGTGTGATGGGTTCTCTTTAAAATGTTTTCTTATACCCGCTGTAAAGGCCATTCGCAAATCACTGTCTATATTAATTTTGCAAACAGCCATGCTGGTAGCCTTTATCAACATGTCTTCGGGTACACCTTTTGCACCCATCATTACACCACCGCAGTCCACAATAGTGTCCACTAGATTGGGTAAAATACTGCTAGCTCCATGCAATACAATGGGGAATCCAGGCAGACGCCTTTCGCACTCTTCCAATATGTCAAACCGCAACTGTGGTGTCCCTTTAAATTTAAAAGGTCCATGAGAAGTTCCAATTGCAATGGCCAAACTGTTGACCCCTGTCTTGCTGACAAACTCCTCAACTTGTTCAGGTTGAGTAAAACTTGCATCTTTGCTAGAAACATTTATGTCATCTTCTATGCCTTCCAGCCTTCCAAGTTCGGCTTCTACTGAAACATTTTTTTGTTTTGCATACTCTACCACTTTTTTTGTTATTTTGATATTTTCTTCAAAACTGTGATGGGACGCATCAATCATTACCGAGGTAAACCCTTGGTCAACAGCCCATTTGCAATTGTCAAAACTGTCACCGTGGTCTAAGTGCATTGCAATGGGCAACCCACTGTCTTCTATTGCAGCTTCCACCAACTTTTTTAGGTAAATGATATTGGCGTACTTTTTTGCACCATTGCTGATTTGTAATATCAACGGTGCTTTTTCATCTTTGGCAGCTTGTACTACTCCTTGAACAAGCTCCATATTGTTGATGTTGAATGCTCCAATGGCATAGTTGCCAGCATACGCATCCTTAAACATTTTTTCTGTATTAACTAATGGCATATTAACACCTCTTTTACTTTACTATACTACTTTTTGTTAAGTTTGTCAAACAAAATTTTTGATTGCATTATTGCTACTATTTAAAGTAAAGTTGTCATATTTAAAGTAAAACCATCATAAAATTTTTATTGTAACGAAAAAAATGTAAATTTTTGTACAAACATGCAAAATTTGCTTGACACATTATATAAAGTGTGATATTATATTATAAAAATAAAATTTAAGGAGAAAATTATTTTGAAAAAGAATATCTTGACAATTAAGTCAGTTGCTGCCGTTTTGGCAATGCTTTTGCTGGCTGCGTTGTTTGTTGTCGCTTGTACAAAACTAACCAAGCACAATGCGCCCACTAGTGTGTCCATTACAGGTCTTCCTAATAATGGTAAAATCGGTACAGGACCCAATGGTGTAACAGTAAGTGTAGCTTACACAACTGACAATGAAAATGGAGTAGAGATTGAGTGGGTTATGGTAGACAATGAGATTGAAAACCCAGCGTTCCCTGCAGAAAACAAAATTACTGGGGATACTTTTGTTGTTAAGTCAGATGTAGAGAAAACTGCTACTGTGGCTGTCCGAGTTAGAGTAGAGGCCAGTGACGATAAAACAGGTCCTAGTGATTGGACAACATATGCAAGGACAGTAGAATTTGTAGAAGAAGGTGGTGCCGTTGATGCAGGTCTTTGGGGTAAATCAGAAATGGCCGATTGGATGAACTCTACAAGTTACAGTTACGGTAATAATTTTAGGACAAGTTTGGTAACAATTTTACCTGATTCCTCTTTTATCAATTTGCATACAATACAAGTGCAAGAAGAAACTCCAGATACGATGTTTTTTTCAGTTGAGAATGAATTAGGAAATGATCAATTTATGACTTTTGGACTGATGTTTGGTGCCCCAAAAGGCAATACAAATGTGTGGAATGCACAAGTTATCATTCAGTTTGCAAAAGATAATCAAGGCGATGTGTATTTTAGAGTATCACAAGATGGTCTTAACAATCCAGCAGATGTTCCTACTATGGGCACAAAACTTGATAAATCAGCAGATTTCTTTTCCATATATTTGGTAGCTAACTTTGCAGGTGAAGGTTCAACAGTGAGTGGTGCTGTTAATGGTGTTTATTTTGATGATGTTAAAATGGCTGGTTATACAGAGGAAGACATGATAGAGAACGAAGATGACTACATGTCTTTGGATCCAAAAAATTTCCGTGCGCTTTGGTTGCTTGACGAAAGTTTGGATATTAAACAAACAAATGTAGATAGCGTTGTAATCACAACTCTAGGATTTGCAGTGTCAGAGGGACAAGATAGTCAATTTATCAACTTACAACAGTGGTTGACTGACAATGACTATGGCAACAATTCAAAATTTACTTTTGACTTTGCTATGCGACCAGACTCTGCTTTTAGAAACTTGAATACAGCTATGGCAGACGTAAATTTAAACACAGTAGAGATAAAGGTTCAAAATTCTCTTCAAGTTGACGATATGATGACATTTGTGTTGACTTTAAATGATGTGAGTGGTGAAAATTCTACTTCGGAAGCTTATCTTCAACTTGCTAGAACTAGTGCAGGTACAGCTATGCTTTTGACAAACGCAAGAGAAAGTACACCTGCTAAGATTGTTGAAATAGGTGCAAAATTTGAAGGTAATCCTGCTTCTTTTGATATCTCGTTTGTAGCTAGTTTTGGTGCCAGTTCAACCATTGGTGCTAGTGTGAATGGGGAGTCTTTGGAAGATGTTGCAACGACAACTCCAACAAATGGTGATCCTGTGAGTTTGCGATCTCTATGGTTATTGGACAAAGCAGACAATAAAGTAGACACTACAAGTTATACAACAGTTGACAGAGTTTATGTAGATACTATGAGATTGGCTTTTGTACCAGTTCAAGAAAGTGCTAGATAAGTCGATTGCAAAAGAGTAAATTTTTATAACATAAGAACTACTGCCAATTGGCAGGCAAAGAGCCGTTAAACTACACAGTTTGCGGCTCTTTTGTCATACAAAAATTAAATTAACTGGATAGGAGTTTTAATAAATTGTCTGATAAAAAAACAAATAATGCATATACTACTTCAATGAATAATACGGGCGAGGTTGACAAAGTGCAGGCAAAGAGTTTTTGGTCAAGACCTGTCATGCTAAAAAGATGGGTTTTTCTGGTCATAATATTGTTTGTAATTATTGCAACAATGATGCTTACACTTTGGACGATTGGAGGGCGTGGAGGGTTGGACAATAGGAATAATCTCAACCGTGGAGTAAATGATGGACCGATTGAGCGAAGAGAAGGGGCAGGGAGTGAATTTGATAAAAAGTTTGTCATCATTACAAGTTACTTAAAGTTAAATTAGCATTTTTGTCTAGTGGTAAAAATTACAACTATGACTGGTTAATAAAAAAATGAGGTCTACAAAATTTATAGTTTGTTGTATTTTAAAAGTATTAAAAATGTTTTCAATCAAATATTACAACATAAAGTCAAAGGTATATTGTCCATTTGACACAGGATAGGTATTGATATGAGAACTTGCAATGTTGTAAACTATTTTTAAAAAATTAAAAAAAAGTTTTTTGTAGCTGTTTAAAAGTATTATAAAAGTAATAAAATAAAGATATAAAAAGAAGGAGATAAGTATTTTGAAAAAGAATATTTTAAAAATCAAATCAGTTGCGGCATTCATGGCATTGTTTTTGCTAGCCGCAGTCTTTGTAGCTTGTGGTGGCAACAAAGGGGAAGAAAATGCAACATACCCAAAACCGTCGGCACCTACAGATGTTTCTATATCAGGTGCACCAAGCAGTGCTTATGTCAGGACAGAAACAACACTGACGGCTAAGTTTAAATTGCCCGAACTTGACCCACATGCAGTAGCAGAGATAGAATGGGCTGAAAGTGAGGGCGCTGATAGCAACCCTAGCTTTACAAGGAGCAGAAGTGTTCATAATAGATATGACACGAATAAAAAGGATGTTAGTGGCAATAGTGATACTTATATTTTTAACAAAAATGAAGTAGGAATTTATAAGATAGCTATGCGTGTCAGAGTAAAAGCATTTGCAGAAGGAAGTGAAACAAGACCAGCAAGCGACTGGACAGATGCTGCAACTGTGGAAATAGAGTTAAACGAAAGCGATATTGAAAACGCTAATAATATTCAGATTGGCAAGTGGTTGACAGAAAATGATTTTGAATTTGGGAATAACAGTCAAGCTGTCAATGTCACATTAAAACCAAACACTGCTTTTAGAAAATTGAGTACAATTTTTGAAGATGCCAATATAGTAGAAATTGACTTAGAAAATTTGGTTTTAGAAAATGATGATTTGATTACATGGAATTTATCATTTGACAACGCTGAAAAAAATCAACAGTCAGAAATAGCTTTCCAAATTGCTAAATTTGACAGCAAAACTGCTGTACTTGCTGTCAGTGGAGTGGGTATCAATGTACCTTTGGCAGGAAGGAATGCACAAGATGTAATAGAAAATGCCAACAGTAAAGAAGTTGACAATGTTGCTTCTGTACGCTTTGAGGTCTTGTTTGACAATGAAAACAGTGTAGTTAATGTAATTGTCAATGATGACCAAAATGTCACTTTTGAGAATGTAGTTCCCACTGATATTGCGACAGTGTCGCCTGCTACCTTACGCTCTCTGTGGTTGCTAGAAAATCACAGCAATGACAGTGTAGACGCAGTGTTCACAAACAGGAATTTGACCCTTTCAAAGCTAGTCGTTTCAAATGGAACAGACTCAAAATCTGTCAATATGATAGAATGGTTGACAGAAAATGACCACGGAAATAACAAAGAGGCTGTTGTAAAAAATGGTGCGTTAAAGCCAAATACCGCCTTTACAAACTTGAAAAAGATTGAAAATGGCAGTAAAGTGGATTTTTCAATTAACAATACTTTGAAAAATGATGAAATGATAACTTTGATATTGAGCCTAAATGATGATGCTGGCAATTGGAATTCTCAACTGGTTACACAGTTTGCAAAGACGGGCGACAAAGTTTTTGGTAGAGTTGCTAAGGGTGGAATTGGTTCAGAGATATTTAGTGCAGCAGATTTTAATGAAGGCAATAGCAAAGTGCTGAATGGAGATAAATTTGATGTGTCTATCGTCGTAGGTTTTGGTACAAAGAAAGCTTCCGCTGCTATAAATGGAAGTCTAATCTTTAATCCAATAGAGTTGCAAAGCGGAGACACACTTGCACCAAAAACTTTGAGGAGTCTATGGCTGGTAGGACAAATGCTAGAAAGTGGAAATACAGAATCTCCAACAACTGCCAAATCAGTAGAAATGACAAAATTAAGTATATCTTCAATTGAAAGTGTTTTATAACATTAAATTTTTAGATAACAAAAAGTCGCTAGATTACCTAGCGACTTTTTGTTGCCTTTTAAACTTAACTAATACAAACCTAAGTTTAGATACACTTTTTACTCAAATGATTTAAAGTCCATGGTGTGCCATAGCCTATACAAACCCAAGTTTAGATTCTCTATTCAAATGATTTAAAGTCATCAACCAATTGCTTGGCAATGTCTTTTTTATTTTGTAGTGCAGAGAAAACTTTGCTGTCAATACTATTTTCTACAATTAGATGAATGTAAGTGCACGGAAAACTTTGCCCTATTCTAAATGTTCTTGACTTTGATTGTTCATAGTTTGCATAGCTGTAATCTAAACTAAAATAGATTGTAGTGTGTGCAGCGGTAAGCGTGATGCCCATACCTGCCGTTGCAATTTGACCTACAAATACCCTGGTTTCTATGTCATTTTGAAAGTTGTCTACTTGAATTTGTCTGTTTGCTGTATCACCGTAAACTAGACTATACTTGATTTCTTTTTGTTCTAAAATTGCACATATTGCATTTATTTCTGCTATGAATCTTGCAAATATTACAATTTTTTTATCAGCGAATTCATCTAATAAATTTTTTAGTTCGTCTAGTTTTGCAGTATTTGATGGCAAAACTTCTCCGCTGTCCGTTGTTACAAAGCCACCTGTGAACTGTGATAATTTTAGCAGTTTAACCAGTACATTGTCGTGACTTACTTGTTGGTCTAAAATGTGTAACAAACCTTTGTGCAACTCTTTGTACAGTTTTCTCTGCTCGGGGTTTAAGCCCACTATTCTCAATAAGTTGACAACAGGGGGCATGTCTACAACAGATGTCAATTTTACTCTGTACGCTACTTCGTGCATTCTTTGCAACAAGTTGCCAATATTTTTAAAACCTACTATTCTGTTGTTTTGATCAAAATTTGCATATTTTTTTTGAAAATTCCACCAGTTTTCAGAAAAAATCTTATTATTTAAAAACTTGTATTGACTGTAAATGTCCAACGGACTGTTTGTTATAGGGGTGCCTGACAGTATAATATTGTACTTAGACATATTGCCCAATATGTGCAGAGCTTTGGATTGTTTTGCTGTACTGTTTTTTATCTTGCTACTTTCATCAGCAATTATCATGTCCGGTTTATATTCTAAAAATTCTTTTTCCAGTCGCCAAATACTCTCATAATTTAGGATTACTATGTTCAGTTTATTTTTGTTACTTAATAAATCAAATTGAGAGTCTTTTGCATCTGATGGTGTTTTGTAAATTTGATAGTCAAAATCAGCAAATTTATTCAATTCGTTTGCCCATACTGGCAGTATGCTTTTGGGTGCTGCTATCAATACTCGTCTACATTTATCATCTAAAAATAGTCTGCCCATCAACGCTATGGCTGTTATGGTTTTACCTGTCCCCATATCTGCCAAAAGTGCAAACCCTTTTTTTGATTCAAACAAATTTAATGCAAAATTAAATGCCGCAATTTGATGTTTGTAAGGTGTAGCTTTGATGGGTAGGGGGATAGATATTGTGCCGTCATAACTGTGATATTTGCCAAATTCTAGCTGCAACTCTTGACAAAATACCGCCCCTATAAAACTTAAAATGTTCAATGAATTGCCGTTAAGCGGCACTATCCATGACTTTGTCATGCTGTCCCATTTTCTGCCTTCAATCTCTTTTATAGTATCTTTATAAAAAAATGTTGAGCCACTTACAATGATTGATTGACTTTTTTTTGTAGCTGTCAGCATATTTATATTATAGTACTTTTTTAATTTTTTTGCAAGTGTTATTATATTTCTTGACATTTTTTTTTACAAATGTTATGATAAAATATATGACTAGTGATGATATAGTGGGAGTTGCAACACCTCCTGGTCGAGGTGGCGTATCCATTGTTAGGATAAGCGGAAGTCGTTCACATCGAATTTTGCAAAATATTTTTGTGAGTGATAAACCACTGAGTTTTAGAGAATTGACTTTTGGCAAAGTAAAGACAGAGCATTTTGAAGACAGTGTATTGGCTGTGATCTTTTGTGCACCACATTCTTATACTGGGGAAAATATTGCTGAAATTCACTGTCATGGAAGTCCCATTGTAGTGGAGTGCATTTTGCAGAGTATATTAAACCAAGGGTGCAAAATGGCACAAAGAGGTGAGTTTACTAGGCGTGCGGTGTTAAATGGCAAGATGGATTTGATTCAAGCAGAAGGTATTATTGACCGGATAGATGCTGACAGTACGCAGCAAATTGTACAGAGTGGATACTTGTTGGATGGTGCCTTATCTCAACAAGTGAATGATTTACAAAGTGTATTATTGGACTGTTTGGCAAGATGTGAGGTAGCGTTAGATTATCCAGAAGAAAACCTTGACTTTGATATCAAAAATCAATTACAGCTCAAATTAACGGGCATTGCTGCCGTTATAGATGCCATGCTTGATGGGTATAGGCGTGGACGCTTGATTAAAGAAGGCGTGAGAGTAGTCCTTGCAGGTAGCCCAAATGTGGGTAAATCATCTATGTTAAATGCACTTTTAGGTTATGACAGAGCTATTGTAAACGAAAAGCCAGGTACCACAACAGATGTAATTAGAGAAAGTTATCAATACAATGGTGTAAAATTTATTTTATCCGATATGGCTGGGTTGAGACAAGCAAAGGCGAACATAGAAAAGCAAGGAGTGCAACGCAGTTTTGTTGAAATTGAAAGTGCCGATGTAATTGTATGTTTTGACCATCATTTTGCTGATGACAGTAGAAGTATATTGATTACCAATAAAGCTGATTTGCAGCAAACGACTGTGTCAAAGTTTAGGTTGGGGGTAAGTGCTAAGTACGGTTTAAACATTGACAATTTAAAACAACTAGTGTATAATAAGAGCATTGGACAAAATAGGCAGAGTGCTGTACTCAATAACATGCGACATTTTGATGCTTTGAAGAGCGCAAAGCACAGTGTGCATTTGGCATTGGATGCTTTGCACATTACTACACTAGAATGTGTCAGCATAGATATAAAAGCTGCATGGGTTGCCGTTAAAAGCCTCACTGGTCTAGCTTTAACAGAGCAAATTTTGGATGAGATTTTTTCTAGATTTTGTGTAGGTAAATAGTGATGGTAATTTGTGTCGTATTCAAATTTAGATTTGATAAAAATTTTTCTTTAATGTGTAGACACTTAAATTTGTAAAGGTGTCGTAAAATGGAGTTAATATGCAAGTATTATTAAAAGAGGATGTAAAAGGTCTAGGTAAAACAGGTGAAATTAAAAATGTTGCAGATGGTTATGCACGCAATTGTCTGTTAAAGCAAGGAAAGGCGGTTGAGGCTACTTCTACTACCATAAATGCTGTCAAAATACATAATGAGGCAGTGGAGCGACATAAGCAAGAGGATAAGGCTGCGGCAATTCTTAAAGTAAAGCAAATTGAGCAAATAAAATTGACAATAGGTGTGAAAGTTGGTTCAAACGGAAAATTGTTTGGCGCTGTCAATACTCATGCGATTAGTGTAGCTTTGCAGCGACATGGCATTGATGTGGACAAACAACAGATAGTTTTGCCAGCTCCTATAAAATCCCTTGGTAGGCATACAATAACCATAAAAGTGTACCAAGGCATTGTTGCAAAAATTGCTATTACTGTGGTTGCTGAATCGTAGTGGGTATTTGTTAAAGATTGATATGGCACTAAAACTTACAGAAAAATTTGGAACAAAAAAACTTGCAATGTCCGCAATAGGGGTAGCTTTTATGTTTGTAGTTACTTCTTTTTTGCAAATACCGATGTTTGGTATTGGGGCTGGCTATATTCATCTAGGGGACACTGTGTTATTTATTGTGGCATTTATTTGTGGTCCACTCGTTGGTGGAATAACTGGCGGATTTGGAGGGTTTTTTGCCGATTTATTTTTGGGTTACCCTTCTTATGCACTTTTTACTTTGGTCATAAAAGCAGTACAGGGTGCAATAGTAGGTGGACTAGCCAAGTCTATTTTTTGTAAAAGTTTAAGGTATCAAGTTTTCAAATTTTTGGGTATTTTAATTCTATCCGGTACTTTTATGATAGTCGGTTACTTTTTGGTAAATATCATGTTGTTTGATTGGAGTATTGTAATCGTTTCTCTTGTGGGTGATGTTATACAGATTTTAACAAACATAATTTTTGCGAGCTTAGCGTTTCCAAGTATTTGTCGCTACTACAATGCAATTAGACGAGAGAATTTAAATCTGCAAATTGATGATGAACTTAACAGTCAACAGTAATTTTTTGTATTAAAGTATAAAGCTTGTACAATATGTCAAGTATTGTATGTATGAATAAATCAAAAAAATTGTTACCATTAATACTGTTGAGTTTATCATTTTTGATAGTTGTACCTTTGGTTTCTTGCGTAAATAATAAGATGTATGAGCTTATCCGCATTCATATTATTGCCAATAGTAATTCTGTACAAGATCAGTCTGTAAAGTACACGGTTAGAGACTTTATTGTAGATAAATTGACCACAGAATTACAATCTGCAAAAAATAGAAATGAGGCCTACTCGATGCTGGAACAAAAAAAGACATATTTGAATACAGAAGTCGATAAAATTTTGAAAGACAAAAGTAAACCTTATCATTCCAACATAGATTTGTCATATGAGTATTTTCCTGCAAGAACTTATGAAGGATTTGTAGTAGATGCAGGATACTATGATGCTGTGCTGATAACGCTGGGAGAAGGGCAAGGAGAAAATTGGTGGTGTGTAGTTTACCCTCCTCTGTGCTTTTTCTCGCAAGGAAATTTAAGCAATTTTGAATATAAATCTTTTTTGTTGCAGTTGTGGAATAATTTTTTTGGTAGAAACTAAAAAATATTTGAAAAGTACTTGACATACTATATATTACATGGTATAATATGATACATAATATCATAGATTATTGAGTATATTACTGTACTGATTGATTTTGTGACATTAGAGGTGTATTTGGACATTCAGTTAAAAAAAGGTTTGTTAGAAATTTGCGTCTTGGCAAGTTTGAGCAGTGAGCAGAGTTATGGCTATAAGATAATGACCGAACTTTCTTCTATCTTGGAGATTAGTGAATCTACACTCTATCCAATACTGAAACGCTTAGAACATGCCTGTTTGTTGAGTACCAAACAAATAGTACACAATGGCAGACTTAGAAAATATTATCAAATTACAAATCAAGGTAAACAAAAGTTGATAGACTATGGTAAAGATATAGAGAACTTGCACAAAGTTACTCAATTTGTAAAAGATAAGCTTTATACTGGCAATCAGTAGGGTGTCAAATATTATTTTGTATTTTAAGAGAGGTCATAATGGACAAAGAACAGTGGTTTTTAAAACTGGAAAATCATCTACAATGCTTAAAACAAAAAGAGCGTCAAGATTTGTTGCAGCATTACACAGAAAGTTTCAATGACAGATTGGAATCTGGTCAAGATGAGCAGCAGATTATTAAAGAGCTGGGAGATCCAGAAAGCATAGTAGATAAGTATAAAAATGAACGCATTGATTGGGCAGGTATCAACAGTATATTTGTACAAGCTCACAGACAACAGCCAGTTTTGTTTGTCATTTTATTTTTATTTGCTTCCCCTATCTTGATATCTTTATTATTGGTTTTTTTTAGTGTAATATTTACAGTGGTTATGGCTGTTGTATGTGTTTCTTTTACACTAATTATACTGTTTTTTGTCATAGACATATCGGGGTTTGCCTTTGTATTTGGTGGTTTTGTAAGCATTGTTTTTAGCATAATAACCATGACGGAAAGCGTAGGGGCAGGGTTTGCGTTATTGGGAGCTAGCATTGTATTGATTGGTATTGGTGTGATTTTGATTGTAGCTTGTAAGACGACGATACCGTTTTCCATCAAATTTGCAAAAATGTCCGTAGTGAGAATTGAAAATCTGATAATCTTTATAAAAAACAAGTTTATAAATTTATTTTATGGTAGCAAAATGAAAGGAGCTAAAAAAAATGAAAATATTTAATAAGATTTTAATGATTGGCGGTATATGTATCGTTTTATTTGGAAGTACATTTTTTGTATTAGGCATGTACATGCTTGATTGGAATTTTTTAAATCTTGATACGATAGAGTTGTCCTATGGTGTTTGGGACAGCAAAGTTGAGCAAGTGGAAAGTTTAGAAATAGAGAGCATCAAGGTAAACACAAATGTAAATTTTAAAATTGTACCTTCACAAGGTGACAGCATAACGGTTGACTATTTTTACAACGAAAAAATAAATTTTAATATTGAAGTTGTCAGCAGCAATAATGAATTGGTTATAGATTTTGATTTTCAACGCGGTCTTTGGAATTGGCGTCCTTTTTATGGGTTAAAAGTTGCTTTTAACCACATTGAACTCGCTTTGCCTGTTTCTTTTAGTGGGGGCATTGACATCATGTGTGACAATGCAAATGTGAATTTGGAAAAAATAAATTCACTTGATTTAAATATCAGTAATAACAATGGTAATGTAAATTTAAAATATGTTAAAGCGCAAAGTATTTATTTAAAAAATGACAATGGTAGCACGCACTTAAATGACATTGATATAGAAGGTAATTTGAGAATAACAAGCAAAAATGGTAGAGTAAACCTTGCAAATATTGTTGCAGAACAAATAAGTTTGCAGTCTGAAAATGGCAATGTGAAGCTAGATACTGTTGATTGTCTTGTGTGTGAAGTCAATTCGGTCAATGGAAAAATTGACATCTATAATTTGGACAGTTTTGATATAAAATTGTCTACGAAAAATGGCAATATAAATGTATCGCTTAAAAGCTTGAAAAGCGATTATCAAATAAGTGTTACTGTCAGCAATGGCAATAGCAATGTATCGGAACAAAGTCCGCAAGGAGCAAATAGAAAACTGTCCCTTTCATCTTCAAACGGAAAAATAAATGTCCAATTTGAAGCTTGATTATTCCTTTATAAAAGACATGCACATAGCCTTCCCTTCTTCTACACTCATGACGGTTATTCCGTTGGCAATGCACTTGTTGTTTTTGTTAAATAGACAGTGCGCAGTACAATCTATTGCAGTATCTACACTGTAATTTGCAGGTACAAAATCTTCAGCTGCCTCAAATAGTGATTTTCTTTTTTCTTCCGATGGGGTGTAGGTCACACAGTCTGTAAACTGGTCTACACCTATTTTTTTTGCGACGCAGCAATAACCTTTGTTGTATCTACAATCCCTTAATCCACATTTTAGATCTTTCATGTTAAGAGTATTTACAAAAGTGAGGAATTTTATCCCTTGCTTTATTTTTTAAGTTTAGGTGCTAGACATTTTTGTTAAAATATGTTATAATTTTAGCATGTTCTCATTAAATTTATTTGTACCAAATTGCGTATTAGCAATGGAATTTTATAAAAATGTCTTTGGAGCTGTCGCAATTCATTCTAGTTTTAATGCCCCGACAGGTTTTAAAAGTGCACAATTTAAAATTGGTGATGCCAATTTTGCAATGGCTGATGAAAATGCAGACTTGGGCAGTAAATCTCCCATAACTTTGGGTGCTGTTTCTATGTGTATACAGATTGATGTGGAAGATGTAATTGAGTGGAATACTGTTGACAAAGGGTTTAGTCCAAAAATTGCAAATGGCGTTTTAAAAATTGTGGAAAAAGCTTTGAAACTGGACAGTTACTTAATCGCACCATCCACTGAGGATAAGCCTCTCTGTTGTACGAAAGATGGCGTTCAGTTTTGCAACTTAAAAGATCCATTTGGATTCATTTGGTCACTGTGCAGAACTACGATATCAAGCAAAAGTCAAACGGAGCAGAGTACAACCTAAAAATGTGAAATTTGTATATAAAATTGGCTTGGATGCACCTATTACATAGGCAAACATAGTAGTTAAAGCAAGCTATAAAGATGGTAGTGGTCAGTGATTGCCTTAGTCATTTAAAACATATGAATTTTACAAACGAACAACTTCTGGCTATAAATACAGAGGGAAATATGTTGGTGTCTGCTAGTGCAGGAAGTGGCAAAACTACTGTAATGATACAGCGAATTTTGCGATTGCTAAAAAGTGGAGTGCAAATGAATGAAATTTTTGTCTCCACTTTTACCAACGCTTCTGCCTTGGATATGCGTACAAAGTTGAAAAGAGAACTGATAAATTACGATAGCATTGTAGACAATCTGCATCAAGCAAGTATTGGGACTTTTCACAGTTTGTGTAGCAAACTGATACGCAAATTTTTTTATGCAGTGGACATTGACCCTGACTTTGCATTGATGGACGAAAAAGAATCTGATTTAATTCTACAAGAGTGTATTGAGCAAATTGTACAAGAGACCAATAGAAATCCAACGCAAGATTACTTATCACTATATAATGTGTTGCTTTTAAACCGCACTGATAGGGCATTAAGGCAACAGATTGCAAAAATCTACTATTTTAGCAGAACACAAGTGAACGATTCAGAATGGCTGCTCAAAGCAAGCAATAGCCACGCAAAACCTCAAAATTTTATTGTCGAATATCAAAAAAAACGAGAGTCAAAATTACAATCATTAAAGGCTCAATTACTGCAATTTCAAGAATTGGCACGACAGGTAGAGCTTGATTTTGGGATTTATGTAACGGAACTTTTAGACTTTTTAGATGGCAGAGCGTGTACACTCTCTACTTTGTCAAAGAAAAAGTGTAAATTTTGTGAAAAGACAAGTGGGTTTATCTACAATAGACAAGTGGAAGTCTATGAGCAGTTTAAAGATTTTAAGTTGTATTTTAAGAGTAAAGCAGAAAAGTTAAATTTAGAAATATGTGATCCAGAACTTGCTTTACCGTTTGTTTTAGAAATTTTGAGATTGACAGAATTGTCTGCACAAAGGTATGAGCGAAAAAAACAGCAAGTTGCTAAATTGGATTTTGCTGACATAGAGCATAAAATGTTAAAAGTGTTGGAGAATAGTGACACAAGGCAGCTTATTCTGTCAGAAATAAAATATTTGTTTGTAGATGAGTATCAGGATATCAATCCTTTACAAGACAAAATTTTATCCATGTTGGGACAAAATGCTCAAATATTTATTGTAGGTGACGTAAAGCAAAGCATTTACAGTTTTAGAATGTGTGATCCAAAATTTTTTATCCAGAAGTTGAAAGATTCAACTTTACAGCAAGTAAACTTAAACGGCAATTTTAGGAGTAGAATTGAAATATTGGATTTTGTAAACTCTGTATTTGCTCCGGTAATGACCACAGATTGGGGGGGGGCAGATTACAGTCAAGACTCTATGTTGAGCGGTGGTAATAATAGTATACCTGCTAGTTTTCCAATCCCCTCTAAATCTGCTGTCGTCTGTAAAATTGTCAAAAATGAACAAATAGACGCGTCACAA
>JAITUJ010000021.1 GCA_031286385.1 Clostridiales bacterium
TTGATGCATCACAGTCAAAATATGCGCCCAAAAAGTGAACACGTTTTTCGTCATACACTGTACCAATATACTTATTGACCGTGCGAGCTTTCTTCATGATATGAATGCCTTGTGGTCTAACGGAAAGCGATACCATTGATTGCACTTTGCTACCCTCCACACTTTGAACGGTAAACTCATATTCATCAACCAAAACCCGCATTTCATAATAGTCACCTTTAAAAATGCTGTTAATGACCTTACCATCAAAACTGCCCTTACCAACTTCACCTATCAATAAATCTTCTGGACGTATAACTAAGTCCACTTTTTCATCTTTTGCAAAGCCTTTGTCGCTACAATGGATTATTTTGTCCATAACACTGACTTTAAAGTCAGCTACCATTATGCCCGATAAAATGTTACTCTCTCCTATAAAGTCAGCAACATAGGCATTTTGAGGTTCATCATATATCTTCTTTGGAGTGCCTACTTGATGAATCACTCCATCGCGCATCACCACAACGGTATCCGACATTGTCAATGCTTCTTCTTGGTCATGTGTTACGTATAAAAAAGTAATACCCAAATTGCGATGCATATTTTTCAATTCAACTTGCATCTCTTTTCTCATCTTCAAATCCAACGCGCCTAGTGGCTCATCTAATAGTAAAACTTTGGGTTCCAAAACTAACGCTCTTGCAATGGCAACTCTCTGTTGCTGACCACCCGACAAAGTATCAATGTGTCTATGTTCGTAACCCTCTAAACCAACTATTTTTAGTCCATGTCTGACCTTTTCGTCTATTTCTGATTTAGTCAACCTTACTGGCTTGTCCTGCCCAGTTTTAACTTTTCTTTTAAGTTTCAAACCAAATGCTATATTTTTGTATACATTGAGATGAGGGAACAGTGCATACTTTTGAAAAACTGTATTGATATTTCTCTTATTGGGTTGTGTGTCCGTCATATCCACACCCTCAATGAATATTTGACCACTTGTTGGAGCTTCAAATCCAGCTATCATACGCAACAGAGTAGTTTTGCCACAACCAGACGGACCCAAAAGCGTCACAAACTCACCTCGCCTAACCTTTAAATTGACATCATCAACCGCAGTATTTCCGTCAAACTGTTTTACAATATTTTTAACCTCTATAATGGTATCAAACTTTTTACTTGTGACACTTACTTTATCTGCCATAACTTATCTCCTAACTTAAAGCAATCATTTTTACACTGTAACAAAAAAGTCCACAAATGCACGCACGGTGCACCCACAGACAATTCATTGACTTTGAAATATTAAAAATACATAAAAGTCTACCGCTATTATAAAATATGCAAAATAATATGTCAAGCGTTTTATCAAACATTTTTTTGTACTTTATTTGTATAGTTTTTGTTATTTTGAGTATACTAATGTAAAAAGGAGACTATTTATGGCAACGGACAAAAGTTACAACACAATGAAGACTGACAGCGCGCAGTCTGTAAGCGACAGAACAAGTAATTCTGGTAACGCGAAAAACAAAGCTAGCAAAGCTAGATCAAAAGCGTCAAATGAAAATGACTATAAAAACAAGGAGGCAGATAACAATGCCAATAGTACCAACAAGACAGATGCTTCTAGCAAAAAAGGACCTATCTCTAAATCAGCTGATAGCTCTAAGACAAATAATAAGTCAAATAAAATGAGAACAGACAACTGCGATAAATAGTATTGACATGAATATTACTTAAAGCGTAAAAAAGCCTTGCAAAAAATTTGCAAGGCTTTTTGACAAATAAAAAGGTTAAAAGTTTTTAATAAAAACTTTTAAAAACAAATTAGAGAAGTATTAAAAATTTAAGCATTGTCCTTTTTTTCATCTAAAACGACACTTTGAGGTAACATGATATCACTTGCAAATGCAGCATCAGCAAACAAGCGGTTCACTTGCTGTACAACAGAGGTTTGATTGTCCATACTGACCAAACTAATTTTATTTATGCTAACTTCATACGCAACTTTTGAAACAGATTGATTATCAGACAATCTTTTCACATATTCTCTTGACTGTATGCGTCCCAATATCGTCAATTTTTGCCCAACCTGAATATCTCGCACAAACCGAGCATTGCGCCCCCATGCAATGCATGGTATATAGTCTGACTTATTGTATGAACGGTTAACTGCCAATAACATGTCACATATCTCTCTGCTAAAAGGTGTCGTACGATAAACAGGTGGTTTGCAAATGTAGCCCTTTAACTCAACAACATTTGGATTGGACTCTACTGCTTCTACAAAATCTCTAACAAAAACTGTCAGCATAAGTTTTGAGCGATTTTCTATTATTTTATTATAACTTCTAAACTGACCTGTCAAAGCTATCGTTGCACCTGTCTGTAAATTTATATCTTTCAACAACCTTTCTGACACAGTAACAGGCAAAATGTCTTTCATATCTGACAGCCTTGACACTTCCAACAAGAACTCATAAAATTGCTCATCATACAATTCGTGACTAAAAACTGGCTGGCTAACTACTTGCCCATATAAATAAACTTTGTTATTTTCTAATAATAATGTTTCTTTATTGTTCATAAGAATTTCCCCCAAATTGCGAAAAAACGCAAACCTTTTACTTTAATTATACCTCAAATTGTCTTCCATTGGCATCTAGTTTATAATTTTTCAAAAAAATCATATCACTCACTTTGGAAAACTCAAATCCTGCATTTTTAATACCTTCTATAATAGCCGGTAAACTTTTTAATACAAGTGTCATTTGATTGTCTAAAAGAATAATACTTCCTTTTTGAATGGACTTGATTATATTAGTAGAAATTTGTTCTACCGTAGTATCTGCATCTAGTATAGGATTTATGTCAAATCCTATACTGTACAAGCCCAGCTTTTTTGCTACATTGAGAACTTTACTGTTATAGTTATTCTGTGGTGCTCTAAAAAGTTTAACACTGTCATTTAAAGATTTAGACAAAATACCATTGGCTGTGGACAACTCTAACTCTATTTGGCTTGCTGACAATTTAGTCAAGTCCATTTTACTATTCGAGTGATTGCCTACTTCAATTTTATCAACATTAACCAACTTGTCCATAATTGCAGAGTTTGCATCTGCAAAATCACCAGAAACAAAAAAAGTACTCTCTACATCACACTCTTGTAAAATCTTAATAATATCATCAACAAAATCACCACTAGTGCTACTATTAAAAGTCAAAGCAACTTTCTTTTTTTGTGAAGCTACACTGTTTATGGGACTAGCACGGACAACAGGCAACCCTAAAACCATAGCAGCACCTTGCGTAAATGCTATACAAGCCATCAATGTGCCAATTAGAAAAACAAAAATTGCTGTTAACTTGATTGACTTCTTTCTTATTATAACATATAACACTCAATATTCCTCACTTTTTTTATAAAATTTTTTGATAATTTTTAAAATATTTTAGATATTAAAATATTTATTTGTCAAATTGCTATTATTTTCATTATTTTTAATATTTAAATTAAATTACAATATATTGTATGTGCTTCAATATATAAATATAACAAGAAAGCAACGAACAAATGTTTATAAACATACATAAAAAATACTAAGACAAATTTCATATTTTTTCAGAAATTCATTTCACGATAAATAAAAAGATTGTTATGTACCTAAACTTGAATCCACATGAATTTAATTGTCCAAGTTTTTGTAATCCCTTGCTCATTCCAAATGAAACAGTAGCACCTAGTATGCCTCAGTAATTGCACCAATCAAAGCACCCATACCCACTTGACCCCGTTGATGTTGTCAAGCCATTTTGCACACCTTGTGTTGCTATACTTATGACAGCACCCATAATTGCTCCACCAACTACTCCACCTACTATCGCTCCTACTAGCCCTCCACTCACGCTCCTACTATCGGGGCTGCAAGCCTACTGTCCATGCCACTGCGACTACAACTACTACTTCTGCGACTACCCATCTCAACCACTTTGAACACTCTCCATCTTCATCTGCCATGTTGATGAGGTGTTTAGACAATATGCATAGAGATTTAGCCCATTGATTTGCTCTTGACTTATCCAATACATTTATACTAATCTTGATTGCCTGCCTACTTATGGGTAGTACCAACGGGATTTTAGATAGTACAGACTAATATTTGCAACATAGCAATAAGCTTATAGTACAGACTAATATTTGCAACATAGCAATAAGCTTTGCGATACCTTATTGAATTTAGGTTGCTTATGTGTCTTTGCTTTGTTTTGATGGACTACTCTTACTGTCCGTAAGAACTTCAATAACTTTATACTTCTCCTTTACACTATCATAACCAATTTTTACCCTATCCCCTTTTTTGCAATTCACTTGATCTACTTTACATATAACTTTTTTTAATTTTGGTATTTCAACTTTTATTTTATATATAATATCCTCTCCCCCATACGGAGAAATAATGCACACACAATAGAAATGGGAATCCACCATAGTACAGTGGATCTTTTAATTACTAATCCTGTAAAAAACTCATCAAATTTAGCTTCTATTTTTTTTCTTTCTTCGCTTTACTCTTGTTCAAATGCTTCTCGTACCTATTTACTTTCTTATTTTTCAAATTAACTTATCACTCCTCTCATAACATTTATGTACTCCATCATTTATAAATAATGTGAAACTACTTTAAAATATATTTTGATACTTAAAAATGTTACGACCTAAACTTTTTATTGAGCTTAAAAAAATACCACCTACAATTTGACTTATTGCTGTCTTGTTTAAAGCAACTAGTGCTTTAAACAGTTTCCATTTTGTCAAGTTCACTTCTCTTGCAAACCCTCCATTAGTATAGTTAGATGCACTATTTTTAAGTTTATATATTTCTTTGTTTTTGATTTTTAAATAATTTAATGCAAAAAACTATCAAGGCGAGCAAAGCAATAAAAAGCATAGACATCAACAATAAATCTAGGTAATCACCCAATATTAAAGTCAGTACTAAAATAATCAAACCTCCTAAAATAGTACTAAAAAAAATAGCTAACAGAGCAATCCAAAACTTTGTTTTCATCAACACTGCAACCGCTGTCGCTGTCCAAACACCAGTCATTGGGATAGGTACGGCACACAAAAGAAATACAATAAAAAATTTACGAACACTATTTTTTTGCGTTGCACTTATGTACAGTTGGTCAGCTTTGCAAAAATAATCTGCGTTTAGCTCATTTGCTGTATCTTTTAACTGAATATCTTGCCGTCCAACTGAATTATTATCAAATTTCAATGAAAATAAATACTCTAACCGATTAAAAAACCACCTAGTGACAATCCACTTCTTACCAATAAAAATCACAGGTTTCCACAAAAACAACAATAATACACCCAATAAAAGCTGTCCCAAAATAGCCATCCAAAATGTGGGCCACAAACCAAAACCAAGCAATCTACCAAAAGGAAGCGCTCCTTTCATCTCCAAAATCGGAACACAAGCAACTAAAAAAATTGCAAATGGAACATTGCCGTTTACCAACGACAAAATTGCATTGGCTATTTGATTTGCCACTTCTTTCATAAAGCTTTTTCTATCTGAAACAATTCTATGTCTACATCGGTAAGGCGACCAAACATATTCACTTTAATCTTAGCCTTGCCAGAAGCCGTATCCAACGAAGAAACTGTTCCTTCAAAGCCTTCCAAACTCCCCATAATAATACGAACATTGTCACCGACAGCTAAGTCA
The DNA here is from genome assembly GCA_031286385.1 of Clostridiales bacterium. GTDB lineage: Bacteria > Bacillota > Clostridia > Christensenellales > Pumilibacteraceae > WRGC01. The sequence continues at coordinate 5,724 of JAITUJ010000021.1, forward strand.
GTATCCACAACGACGGTTACATCAAGACGCATTTTCTTTATCTCATCTTCGCTCAAAGGCAAAGGACGCCCTTGTGGACCTACAAAACCAGTTATACCTCTTGTCCTTGTAATCATGTGCCACATACTGTTATCATAATCCATTTTTACAAAGACATAACTAGGGTACATCCTTCGCTTTACCAATTTTCTTTTACCGTTGCTCTTTTCTTCAACGACATCTTCTGTGGGGATTGTAATTTTTAATAGCCTTTCTTGCAAATTGTTTTTTTCAAAAACTCTCTCCAAGTTTTCTTTAACAATAGATTCATACCCACTATAAGTATGCAAAATATACCAATGTGGAGAATGCTTAGCAGCAGCAATTTTTGTGCTGTCGTGAGCTGCAACAGGCTCATAAGCAGTGTCTAAATTTTCATTATTTTCGCTCACTTTATCGCTTTGCCTATTATCTATGTTTTGTGTCAGTTGACTATCTTTCATCACTTTTACCTATGCAGACCCTTTGTAAGCAGCTCGTACAGATAGCCCAACAAAGAATCAACTCCAACTAAAACGATTAGAAAAAACAAAACAACGGCTATTACAATACCAGTAGACTTTACCACAGTCTTAAAAGACGGCCATGAAACCTTTTTGAGTTCGCCTATTGTTTCTCTAATCCTTGTCCAAATTGACTTGCGTTCTTTTTTTACAACCTGTTGAGCCATTACTTTGTCTCCTTATGAGCTGTATGTTTTTTACAAAACCGACAATACTTGCTAAGTTCTAACCTATCTGGGTCATTTTTCTTATTTTTAAAATTGTCATAATTACGCTGTTTGCACTCTCCACAAGCAAGAGTAATTTTTGTTCTCATGATTTCACCCTCAAAAAATACTTACTAGCCTTAAAACAGACTAGTAAGAATACCAATGACATTATACCACAACACAACATCAAATGTCAACAAGTTTGATTAATTTTTTTGAACATATTTTGTCTTTCAAATTCACATTAAATTTTGCTACAAAATTGGTTTATCTCATTTCACTTGCCTTAACAACATCCATATCATCGTACTGTTGATTTTCGCCACACATAGCCCAAACAAAACTGTAATTTTTTGTACCGACACCGCTGTGAATAGACCAACTGGGAGAAATCACTGCTTGATTATTTTGCACTGTTATGTGCCTAGTTTGTGTGGGCTGACCCATAAAGTGAAAGACCGCTTGACCTTCTTTTATATCAGTGTACAGGTACACTTCCATACGGCGATCGTGTGTGTGGCAAGGCATAGTATTCCAAACACTGCCATCATCTAATACAGTAAAACCCATAGCCAACTGGCATGACTTTACACATTCGGGCAAAATATATTGGTATATACACCGACAATTACATTCTGATTGACTGCCTAAAACTTTTTTTATCGCTTGTTTTTGCGTAATCAAAGATGTGTCACAGTATTTGTGAGCGGGAGCAGATGCCAAATAAAAATTGGCATCATCATCTGTCGTACTCTCAAAAACCAGTTCTTTTGCTCCCAACCCAACATACAAACAGTCTAGTTTGTTTAGTATATATACAATGCCGTCTACTGTTATTCTGCCTTGTCCACCCAAATTGAGTACTCCCAACTCTCTCCTTTCAAGAAACCCATTGGACTTAAGTTGTTCAAAACGCCCTTTGAGTTCCAATTTTTTTGTTTTTAAAGGGACAACGCCACCAAATATTATTCTGTCATTAAAAGAATAATGCAAACTTATTTGCCCTTTTACAAAAATATCTGTGACCAAAAAGTCGTTGTAAATGCGTGTAGTGTCATAACTTTTAAAATCTTCTGGATTTGTAGATTGATAAATTTTCATAAAATCTCCCTATATACTCATAAAACAATTGTAATGCGTAAAGTATTCCTACTTATCTAGCCAACCAACCACCGTCCACAGCTACTGTAAAACCGTTTACATAGTCACTGGCCGAACTTGCCAAATATATTGCAGTCCCCAGTAAATCGTCTGGCTGTCCCCATCTAGCAGCTGGAATTCTTTCTAATATTGCATCACTTCGCTGTTTATCTGCTCTAATTGGAGCTGTGTTTGCAGTTTCAAAATATCCAGGCGCTATTGCGTTGACATTGATATTAAATTTTGCCCATTCATTTGCCATCGCCATCGTCAGACCTTTCACGGCTGATTTGCTAGCTGTATAGCTAGGCACTCTTATTCCACCTTGATAAGACAGCATACTAGCAATGTTTATAATTTTGCCTCCTTGTGGCTTTTGGGCGATGAATTGCCGTGCAACAGCTTGTGACAAAAAGAAAACTGTCTTTGAATTAATATTCATGACATCATCCCAGTCTTTTTCATTAAAATTTACAGCATCTTCTCTGCGAATGATACCTGCGTTGTTTATCAAGATGTCCACTCTACCAAATTTCTGTACAGCAGTTTGCACGATTTGTTCTACTTTATCTTGATTTATCAAGTTTGCTGCAAAACCTACAAAATCTTTACCCAATTCTTTTTGGGTATCCGGACTTTGGTCTTGGGACACTCCCAAAACTTTGGCACCAGCTTTTACAAAAGCTTTGGCAAAACCTTGCCCCAACCCTGTACTTGTACCAGTAATAATTGCAACTTTGTTTTTTACGCTAAACATTTCCATATTTACTCCTAAAATTTTCCATAAAGCTAAACGATATTTTTTAAAAACTATACAGTTTTATCAAAAGAATTGTACAAAAGCAACTCCACATAAGCCAACAAAAACGGCATAACACCCTTTGCGTCATCTTTAACGACAGGCTCACTGACATAGTACTCATAAGAACCATCTCGTCTATTATTGTCTTTTGGACCCAAACCAGAAACCAATACTATACCCCCCAAAGACAATTTATTTTCTACAACTTTCAAGTAGTGCTCGCAAATTGCAGCAAATATTTTTTGCCCTTCGCAATAACCATTACTTCTAAATCCCAATCTATGTGCTTTTAAACAAGCATACGCCACCATAGCTGTTCCACTCGTTTCCAAATAATTGCCTTCTTGTCTTACCTTATCGACAACCTGATAGAACATTCCTTGGTCTTGATACTGCATCATGCCATCTAACAGCTGATTTAATTGTTCAATCAATTGGCTGTACTTCAACTTTGGCACACTACTTACAAAAATCTCTAAACAATCTACCAAAGCACACAATAGCCAACCGTTGCTACGCAACCAAAATGACTTTGATAGACCGGTACATTTATCCGCCCAAAAAATCTCTTTTGTACTATCGTAACCATGATAGTACAATTTTGCATTTTTGTCAAACATTTTTGAATGACAAACAGCAAATTGATGGAATATATCATCAAAATTTTTACAATTATTGTACAATTTTTCGTAGATAGAATAAAATACCTGCCCCATATACAGCCCATCTAACCAAATTTGATTGGGATATATGCCTTTATGAAAAAAACTACCTTCCTTAGTTCGTGGTTGTTGTGTCAAGTGAATATACAGTATATCCGCTGCATGTTTATACTTGGTTTTTTTTGTGTACTGATAGAGTTTTATCAAATTTCTGCCACCATTTATGTCATCAATATTAAAATCTTTCATATCATAACCCAAAATTTCTCCGTCATTATCAATATAATAAGACACAAAGTTATCACAAAAATTTAGTATGTGCAACTCTTTTGTAGCTTCATATAAACTCATTAAAGCCGTGATCATGCAACTATCTATATAATTCCACTTTGCCGTCTTACTTGATTTTGTTTGACGATTTACATCTGACATGGCTAGACTATGCTCAACATTCCATGCAGGATTACTTGGTGTGCTGGCTACTATCAAGTTATCTACATGCTGTCTAATTAAACTGTTATATTTTTTTAAAGTATCATTCATAAATTTACACAATTAAGATTAAATTATAAAAAATTTTTCAAATTTTGTCTACTTGCTCTCCTACTATACCATTAAAACTTACATTATTTAACAATAAACTTTTAACATTCAATGCAATGATTCCTCTTTTAGAACACTCGCCGACATCACAGAGCATAGCTGGATACCCCTTTCTTGCATTTTTGGCAATGCTAAAATGCACATTGTTCAGCTTAACTTCTTGTATAGGTTGTTCTGGTAGACCGTAAAAGAAACCACAGGCAAAGTGCACATTATAACACGTTATACTATCAAAAACAAACTTTCCCAAAATAGGAGTTCTGTCATCTAATGGCAGTGGTTTTTTGCTCTTTACATATTCAGACTTACCATCAGGGTCACAACAGTGGTAAAAAGAATTGATAACAAAAGGTGTCAAAACATCACGCATGATAATGTTATTAAATGACACGTTTTGTATAACTGCCATCTTACCTCTTCCCCTCCTAGTTTTGATACGCAAACCTCTATCTGTACCCAAAAACATACATTGACTCACTTTTAAATTATAAATACCAGCGCTCAATTCACTGCCCAATACAACGCTACCATGACCATCTTTCATCAAACAGTTGCGAATTTCAATGTTTTTACAAGGTGTATTAAAGCGTTTTGCCATGTCAAATTTACCAGATTTGATGGCAATACAGTCGTCACCAGAGGCTATTTTACAGCCAATAATTTGAACGCCATCACAAGATTCAGGATTAAACCCATCTGTGTTTGGACTGTCAGCAGGACAGCTGACTTCTATATCAAAAGCTTTCACACTTTTACAAAAAAACGGATGTATAGTCCAAGAAGCACTGTTTGTAAATGTGTTGCCATGCAATATGATATTGCTACAACTGTTGAAAAAAACCAAGCGAGGACGCCCTCGCTCTGTATTTTTTGCTTCATCATACCATTTGCTATTTGGAGCATTGCCATCAATTTTACCTTTACCTACTATGGTGATGTCTGTTTGATTGTGTGATGACAATAGAGATTGAAAACATTTGAGTGGATTACCTTCCCATGTGGACACAATACTGACATTTTGTGAACACCTACTGTTCAACTCACCCGGTAAAATTTGATAGTCATCTATATTATTCGAACCCAAAATGGTAGCGCCTTGCTTTAACTCAACTGTAATTTCTGACCTCAAAACCAGTGGCGCTGTCAAATATGTGCCTTTGGGAATGATTACTCTGCCATTTGGAGGACAAACATCAAATGCTGCTTGCAATGCTTTTGTGTCAAATTGTACACCATCAGCATGACAAAAAAAATCAGCTACACTAATTGCAACACTCTCATCAAGTGTTACAAACTGTGTAGTCAAAATAGAGTTGTCAACAAATTTAACTTGACATTGATAACTTGTATTAGGGGTCAAGTCAAATATTGAAAAAACATTGGTGTTTTGTCCATTCAACACCTCTGTACCATCTAAAATTACAGAGTAATTTTGTACAAAATATACGTCGTCATTTATCAGCTCAAAACACGCAGATACACTCGTCACAGTCAATAACTTAATTTTTTCTGTTTCCAAAATTTGTTCTCCCAATATAAATGTATCAAACTAAAATTTACTTAGAAAAATATAACACAGCGTTGTTAAAACAAATATCCTGAACAATACCACCTACTAAATCCAAATTTGACAGCGGGTATTCTCCACTTTCAATGTGTTCACCTAGTTTTTTACACAGCACTCGCCTAAAATATTCATGTCGTGGAAAAGACATAAAACTTCTACTGTCTGTCAGCATACCTACAAACTTAGATAACAAACCAACTTGAGATAAAGCTTCCAACTGTTTGCTGATTCCATCTCGCTGATCATTAAACCACCACGCACTGCCAAACTGTATTTTTGACACAATCTCACTTTGACTAAAACAATTTTTTATCGTTGCCAGTACTTCATTGTCACGCGGATTCAAATTGTACAGTATAGTCTTAGGAAGTGTAGACTTGACTGCTTGTGCATTCAACAAGCTTGCAAGTTGTGGTGCAAATGTACTGTCATTTATTGCATCAAATCCCGTATCTGCTCCCATCTGTTGCAATGCAATGGTAGAATTATTTCTAAGTGCACCAATGTGATACTGCTGTACCCAGCCATGTTTGTGATATTGTTCACCTAAGAACAACAACAAATAGAATCTAAAATTATCAGCATCAACACTATCTATACTGCCTTTTAAACTTTTTTCAAATGCACTTTGTGCCTTCTTTTTATCTAAATTGACATGTGGAACAGTATCCAATGCATGGTCACTACAACAACAACCGTGCTCATTAAAAAACTCTATTCTTTTAGCAAGTGCGACTAGCAAGTCATCAAGTGATTTTATTTGTGTACCCACAACTTCACTCAATTGTTTAATATAAGGCACAAATGTAGGCAAATGTATGTTGATTGCTTTGTCCGGACGCATAGCAGGAAATACCTTAATATCAAATGACTTGTCGTCAGAGATACTTCTGTGATATTGCAAGCTGTCGACCGGGTCATCTGTCGTAAAAATAGTCTTGACATTGCTCAATTTCAACATTTTTCTCACTGACAACTCTTTTAGCTTTTGATTTGCACTTTCCCAAACTTGTTTTGCTGTGTTTGCATTCAAAACAGTGTCTATACCAAAGTATCTTTTCAACTCCAAGTGTGTCCAAACATACAAAGGATTGCCTATACAGTAAGGCATAATTTGTGCATACTTTAAAAATTTTTGAAAACCATCTGCACTGCCACTTATGAACTTTTCTTCTATACCGTACTCACGCATTAGTCGCCATTTGTAGTGATCTCCACCAAGCCATACTTCTGACAAGTCAACAAATTGCTTGTCATCTGCTATTTCTTTTGGATTTAAATGGCAGTGAAAATCAAAAATTGGCATATTAGCAGCATAATGATGATATAACTTTTTTGCAGTTTCCGTAGTCAACAAAAAATTATCGTTCAAAAATTGTTTATCCATGATAGTTCTCCTAAAATAAAATAATAACAGAGTAGTGTAATTCAAAATTTTTACAGTGTATTGACATCTTTTATAGTGTCACTCCTGATTTAAATATTGCAATATCTCTAATTTGATTCAACTCATTTTTTGTATTTTTACCGTTTGCTGTTTCTATTATCAAATCCAACAAGTTCTGTAAGCAAACTTCAAAGCCATCTGTCAAAACTGCTCCTGCATTAAAATCAATCCAATTTTGTTTGCGTTGTGCTAGCTCATCATTTGTAGCAACTTTTATTATAGGAATAAATCCACCAAGTGGAGTGCCTCTACCAGTGGTAAACAAAACAATGTGACAACCGGCTGCACCCAAAGCAGTCACGGCTACAATATCATTACCAGGTGCACTCAACAAGTTTAGTCCGCTACAAATGCAACGCTCACCATACTCCAAAACATCTCTGACAATGGAGTGACCTCCTTTTTGTATTGCACCCAAAGACTTTTCTTCTAGCGTAGTTATTCCACCAGCTTTGTTGCCTGGTGAAGGGTTTTCGTAAATTGGTTGATTTTGCTTAGTAAAGTAGTCTTTAAAATCATTTATCAACTTTACTGTACTATCAAAAACTTGGGAATTTTCCGCACGCTCCATCAAAGTATGCTCTGCTCCAAACATTTCTGGAACTTCTGTCAACACCGCAGTTCCGCCAACATCTGTCAAATAATCACAGACAAAACCAAGCAATGGGTTGGCAGTAACACCGCTCAAAGCATCACTTCCACCACACTTTAAACCTATTTTTAGATTTGATATGTCTGTGTCAACACGCACATCCAAAGACATCTTGTTGCTTAGTTCTTCCAGTATTTCCACACTTTCTGCAATCTCATCATCTGATTGCTGCGCTATCAAAAACTTTACTCTTTGGTTGTCAATACTGCCTAAAAATTCTACAAAATCACTCATTTGATTGTTTTCACAACCTAACCCCAATACCAATACTCCTCCAATATTTGGGTGTTTAACAACACTGCGCAAAATCTTTTTTGTAGCAATGTGATCGTCACCAATCTGACTGCATCCAAATGGATGAGCAAAAATGTGCAGACCATCTTTTGGTGCTTTACCAGTCTTGTTAAACTCATTGGCAATCACTTGTGCTAGACCATTTACACAGCCAACAGTGGGCACAATCCACAACTCATTGCGTATGCCATACTCACCATTTGAGCGTCTGTACATCTTTACACTTCTACTGTTGCATTTAACAGTGTTTTTTTTGCGTTTTGGGTGATATTTATAATCAATTTTGCCAGATAAGCTTGTAACTAAATTGTGCGAATGTACGTGTTCTCCCTTTCCAATATGTTTTTTTGCAACGCCGATGACATTGCCATACTTTACTACCTTTTCGCCCTCTTTTATAGAAAGAATGGCAAACTTATGACCCTGTGGAATATCATTAATCAACTCAACTGTGATGTCGTCTACCTTTATCTTATCACCACAATTGAGAGAAACCAAAGCGACAGCTACATTGTCAGTTGCGTTAATTTTTATATAATTTTTCATATCTTTAAAACTTCCCAATATATTAAAAGTTTTCCTAAATAGAATTTAGTTCGTTATACCTAAAACAAGTTATAATGTGGTCATTTACCAGCCCTATCGCTTGTAGCCAAGAATAAATTACTTTGGAACCTACAAATTTAAATCCTAAACTCTTTAAATCTGCACTAATTTTATCACTTAATTGAGAACTTATTGGTGCATCCTCCATGCAATGAATGGCATTTTGCACAGTTTTATCGCCAACATATCCCCAAATAAACCTATCAAAACTGCCATTTAACTGTTGTAATTTGATTACGCAATTTGCATTACTGACGATTGCATTTATCTTTGCTCTGTTCCGTACAATGCCACTATCCTGCAATAAACTTTCAATTTTAAACTGTGAGTATTTAGATACAGTTAAGACATCAAAATTGTCAAATGCACGCATAAAGTTGTCGTACTTTGATAAAATTACCTGCCATGACAATCCTGCTTGCATACTTTCTAAGCATAGCATTTTAAACAAATTTTGGTCAATATGAACAGGAACTCCCCAAACATTGTCGTGATATTCCCTTAGCTGTTGACTACCCTCACACCAATGACATCTTGATTTTTTAATTTTATCTACAAACACATTTTATATATTTTTTCAATATCTTGTTCAGTTAAAGCTTTATATGAATTCTTAGTGCCATTTGCAGCCTTTTTTGCCATCTCTACAAAAAATTTGCTGTCAATATCAATAGAGGTAAGCGTACTGTTTAACCCACATGTCTTAAATAAGAAGTCAGAAAGACATTGAATACCTATTCTTGCAATTTCCATTTTACTCAAATCAACCGTTATGCCAAAAACATTTGTTGCAAACTGATTAAACCTGTCCACAGTCGTGCTATCAAGGCAGTATTCCATCCATCTTGGAGTCAGTATAGCCAACCCCAAACCGTGAGAAATATCATAATAGGCTGACAATTGATGTTCCATTGGGTGACAGCTCCAACCTTGTTGCTTGCCTCCATTTATCAATCCGTTGATAGCCCAAGAACCTGCCCACATCAAGTTTGCCCTTGCCTCATAGTTTGTAGGCTCTTTAATGGCTATTGGTGCATATTTGACGACGGTCCTCATCAAAGATTCCATAATACAATCTAGCAAAAACAAATCTTGTTTTTTGCAAAAGTACACTTCTATTACATGAGATAAAATGTCAGCAGCTCCACAAGCAGTTTGATAAGCGTCAACGCTGTAAGTATTGGTAGGATCTAAAAAAGAAGCTTTTGGTTGCATAAAGGGCAAACGATTGCCAATCTTATCTTTTGTTTCAAGATTGGTAATTACACCTCCGCTATTCATTTCTGACCCGGTTGCTGTCAAAGTTAAAACAGTCAATAACGGCAACCCCTTGTCAACTTTGGCTTTTCCCAAAACGATATCCCAAGGATTTCCATCATAAAAGGTGGCCGCACCAATAAACTTTGTACAGTCCAAGACAGAACCACCGCCCACTGCTAATAAAACATCTATTTTTTGCTTTTTACAAATTTCAGCAGCCTCTTCGACAGAGGTTGTTCTAGGGTTGGGCTCTATTCCGCCAAACTCAAAACATTGTAAATTCGATTTGTCAATTTCTTGTTTGATTTTGTCATACAGTCCTGTTTTCTTTATACTTCCCCCACCATAAGTCAACAGTACTCGTTTACCATACTTTGATAGTTCAGACCCTAAATTGTTCAACTGATTTTGCCCAAAGTAGACTTTGGTAGTATTTTGATATACAAACGAATTCATAATCCTATCCCTTTTAAAATATATTTTATGTCACTGACCGTAAAAGTCACAATTTCTATCTGAGTGTATTACTCAAATTTGCACTGACATTGCCACTCTACATCACAACATATGTACTCACTGTCAAAATTATACATTTTAACAGTGAAAAATTTCATTGTACAAAGCTGGCTAACAATGCTCTTTTAGCTTTTACAAACTCTGCTTCGTCAACTAAACCCCTAGTCTTCAAGTCATTCAACTTTACCAGTTTTGCGTCTAGGTCAAATGTTTGCTCTGTATCTTTTGATTCTTCGTTGTCCTTTTTGTAAATACTTACTTGACTGTTTGCAACAATATCAAATTTTCTTGTGCAACAAAGTGCAATTGGAATCAAAGCAAGTATGCCCATTGGGAAAAACAAAATTGCAATGGTTATTGCAGTAGCTGTCATACCACCAATTTTTTGTGAAACTTGCTTTATGTCTAGTTTGGAATACCCTATAAACTTGACGCCCAATACAATAGTCATTATCAAAAAAAACAATGCCAAAGTACCAAGACCTATTGGGAGAATAAATATGTCCCAATTGTTATGTGAGCTTTTCCAAAGATTGATATTATCTATCAACTCTACTGCTGACACTGCCGCCAAGGTAAAGGTCGTTATACAACCCAATATTATTATCAAGGCACCTATCAGCAAAAATGCCAAACTTCCCCTATTCATGATTTTTATCCCCTTTTATTTTATTGATAGATTTATACAAGTATAAATCTAAATTATAACAAATTTAGTGCATTTACAATGCCATTTTTAGATATAGTTTGCACATGCTGCAATACCAATTTATTACATGGCGTCAAATCATATCCCCATAAATCTGACAACCAAACGATACAACTTTGGGCAAAGCCTACGTCATCACTCAAATACTTTTGCGACAATTCACTCCACTTTTGCAAAAGCTGTACATCATCTTTTAGAACAATTTTTTGATTATCCCTTTTACCTCTATGAAAGAGAATAAATGCAGCCAATGCAAAACATATATATTTAGGAACATTCCCTGTAATTTCTAGATATTTTTTTAAACTTGGTACAAGACGAGAGTTAAATTTTGACGTACTGTTTAATGCAATAGACATCAACTCATGCCTAATGAAAGGATTTTTAAATCTATCCAAAACGCTGTTAGCAAACTCCACTTTTGTTTTTTGTGGCAAATCAATCGTCAAACATATCTCATCTAATATCAATTTGTTCAAATAACTACCTATAACACTATCTTCTACACTTTCCTTAACTGTATCAAACCCCGCTAAATAGGCAACTGGCGTCAAAGCGGTATGAGAACCATTTAAAATTTTTACTTTTCGTTCCTTGTAAGGCTTGATGTCATCTACAAATATAGCATTGCAACCACTCAAATGAACGGGAAAACTTTGCTTTACCCCTTTGACATCTTGCAATACCCAAAGGTCAAACACTTCTGCCTTTATTGCTGAATTGTCTGTATATCCATTTTTTACATTGTACTGTTCGATGTCTTCTTTTGGATACCCTGGCACTATCCTATCTACAAGCGTATTGCAAAATCTATTTTTTGTACTCAACCAACTGACAAACTTATCATCAAATTTTTTTACTTCACAAAGTTGCAATAGCACTCTTTTGAGTTCATCACCATTGTTGTCAATGAGCTCACACGGTATTATATTCAATCCCCCATTCTCACCCAAAGCTAAATATCTGTTGTACAAAAAAGCCAGTAACTTTCCAGGAAAACTATTTGGACAATGTTCAAAATCTGTATCTTTGGTGTCCAAAGCAATCCCTGCCTCAGTCGTGTTGGATATTATTGTCTGTAAATCTACACTACTTGCATACGACAAAAATTTTGCGTATTGAGTATATGGGTCTATAAAATCATCCAATACGTCTATCAACTCTTGACGCTCAACTACTTTGCTATCTTGAAAACCAAAGCTGTAAAGATTGTAAAGACCGTCCTGTTTTTGCAATTCTTTTACCCTACCAAAAGGCTGTGGCTGCACTACGACAACTCCACCCAAAAAGTTGATATTTTTGTTCATGCAATCAATCATCCAGTCACAAAACGCACGCAAAAAATTGCCTTCACCAAATTGCATAACTTTTATTTTCCGCTTGGGTTTACTGTGAAATTTTGCACTCAATTGTGGCAAACTTGACTTTGTAGTATCAGTATCTTTTTTCATAAAATTGTTACCTCTGATAATTTATTACTGTATTGCATTTTTTACAAAATCCAAAGCAGGTACAATATCACTCCCTGTCACACCTTCCAAAACTAGTTTGGCATCTTTGTCATATTCTTTTATCATTTTTAAATACGCCTTCAAATTGAGTTCCCCAGCACCCGGTCGCACTTGCCTAACCTCTCCATTTTTAAATGTACAATCTTTGATATGAAAACAACAAATTTTACCTTCAAATAATTCCAAAGCACATTGAGCAATGGTCATATGGTATTTTGCATTGTCACTGTCCAACATGTTAAAAAGGTCAAAAATAATAAATAAATTCTGTTTTTCCAACCTATTTACAATGCGCTGATATCCTTTTTTTAATGTCTCCAAATTATATAGACAGTGTCCAGCAGCACCTTCTATCCCTACATTTACCCCATACTGTGCTGCTGATTTACAAAGTTCAACAAATGTATCCACAACACATTTTAAAGCCTCTGGTGTTCTGTTGAGAGGATTGTAAGTCCACTTATCCCCGTTGTAACTTCCCGTTTCACTTCCCACAGTGTCACCGCCCAAATCTCTTGCAAGTTTAATGTACTCTAAGAAATTTGCTTTACCAAATTTGACTTTTTCTTTATTTGGATGCACAGGATTGAAATAAGCACCAACCAAAACAACTTGCACATTAAAATTTTGCAATTGTGCAGATATGCTCTGTGCTTGACGATGAGTAGGGAAACAAGCAACATCACTAAAAGTCTTGTGAGGAACCAATTGCACACCATTGTATCCATAGTCAGTCAGAGTTTTTGCAAAGTCATCCAAATTTGCAACACCCAAATCCTGACTGCGAGCAGATAAAACCATACATTTTCACCTCATTTTTTAACAACTTGTTGTGTCAACAAAACTACCTTTGCACTCTTCCTGACTTGTCACCAGACATAAGCGTCTCCACTTCTTTTAATGACGCTTGATTAAAATCTCCAAAAATTGTGTGTTTTAACGCAGATGCTGCCACTGCAAAATCTATTGACTGTTTAAAGTCTTTGTACGCACTCAACCCGTGTATCAATGCACTTGCAAAGCTATCTCCTCCACCTACTCTATCTACAATTGGGTTTATTTCATACTTATCTGTCTGATAAAACTCATCTTTGTCTTTACTAAATATCACACCACTCCAAGTATTGTGCGTAGCACTGTGTGACTCTCTCATAGAGGACGACACATACTCAAATCCAAATTTATCTACCAACTTTTTGCAAACAGATTTAAACGCTTCCACTTCTAAATGTCCACCTTTGACATCGGTTTTGCCAGCTTTAAAACCCAAACACTTGTCAGCATCTTCTTCATTGCCTATACACACATCAACATACTTCATAAGTGGCGTCAGTGTTGCAATAGCTTGTTCGCTAGTCCAAAGCTTTTTTCTAAAATTTAAGTCACAAGATATCTTAACTTTGTGTTTTTTTGCAACTTCACAGGCAGCATAAACCAATTCCGTTCCATTCTTGCTTATAGCAGGCGTAATACCCGTCCAATGAAACCAATCTTTACCTTTCATAATTGCATCAAAGTCAAAATCACTCACTTTTGCCGTAGCAATTGCACTGTCTGCCCTATCATATATCACCTGTGAAGCACGCATGGAGACACCAGTCTCCAAAAAATAGATTCCCACTCTATCTCCGCCCCTACAAATATAGTCCGTATTGACGCCAAATTGCCTCAAACTGTTGACTGCACTTTGACCAATTTCATGCTTTGGTAATTTGGTCACAAAGTATGTTTGATGACCGTAATTGGCAAGACTTACGCAAACATTGGCTTCACCACCTCCATAAGTTGCATCAAGTTTATTGCTTTGTACAAAACGCAAGTTGCCCTCTGTGGACAGCCTCAACATAATTTCACCTAAAGTGACAACTTTCATATTCTCCCCCAATTTTATGTTAATCAAAAAATTATTTTAAAATTTAAAATATCATTTTGCTATTTTACTATCAAGTGCAGCGCTTGCTACTTCGCTATCAAGTGCACTGCAAATCCATTTATGTCTACATCTTTTAAATATGCAATATGAATACTACCATCGGGTTTTGTCTTTATACTATCTTCTTCCAAAGCAATGCCCTTACTTTTTAACATAGCAATGGCTCTTTTCATGCTGTTTGTCCTTATCGCTATGTGTCCTACTTTTTTGTACAACATGGTATTGGTAATTTCAATTTGCGGCGTGATAAAGACACTAGAATTTCCCACTTTCTTATCTAAACCAAATAGACTGACCAACTTGTCAGCACCAGCAAGTGCACTCTTTTGTTCAGAACTGTGTATACCCATATGCACAAACTCAAAACCCAGCATTTTGTCCACAGCTAAACTTGTCAACCTAGTGACTTCATCCCAGTTATCCGACTTAATCAACTCTCCTGCAACCATCCAACTGCCACCACAAGCAAACACACTGTTGAGCGAAAGATAGTCATTGACATTTTTATCAGACACTCCACCCGTAGGCATAAACTTGACCGTAGTGTAAGGGGCTGAAATAGATTTTATATAAGCCACACCACCTGCTTGCTCTGCTGGAAAAAACTTGACATGACTCAAACCCAATTCCAAAGCAAGCTCTACTTCACTTGCACTGGACACACCAGGAATAAAAGTCACGCCCAAACTTTGACAGTGCTTCACTACTTTTGCATTTAGACCAGGCGCGACTAAAAACTTTGCACCCGCTTTCACTGCCCTATCCGCTTGCTCTTCTGTCAACACTGTACCCGCACCCACCAACATATTGGGAAAATGCTTTGCCATAGCCGATATGACTTTATCTGCTCCCTCAACCCTAAAAGTAACTTCGGCAGCATTTAGCCCGCCCTTAATCAAAGCACTCCCTAGATTTTTTGCTTTGTTCACATCGCCCAATGTCACAACAGGAACAATGCCAATGTCTTCTATCTGCTGCAATATATTGCTCATTTCTATTTACTCCCATTTGAATAAATTTTATATTTCCTAAAACAAATATATTATTATTATACATAAATTGACAACCATTGTCAATTGTTTAAACAATAGTTGTCAAATTTTTTTAAAGTTTTTTGTTAAGCCGTCGTTCTACCCAATCTGATAAATACATGAAAAACATGCATACTACCCCCAGCGTCATCCTCCGTTGACTGTGTAGGGAACTTTTGAGTTATGCCGCCAAACATAGCTGTGTTGTTAAAATAGGTTACATCAGAATCTGTCAACGGCCAAGTTGTATTGACAGCACGATTTTGCTTTTGACCGTTTACTCCCACACCACTTACTGGCATTTGAGCAGCAAACTCAAATGTCCTTTTAGCGTCCGTAGAGCCATCTGTCTTGCCCAATGCCCAAAACATGTTTTGCAAACCTACATTAATTTTGCCAGTTTCTTTGTCCCAGCCGCTGGTGTACTGTATTTCCATAGCCTGCTCTTTGACATACCCTATCGGGAAGGTACCACCTAAAAATATTCTATAATAGTTCGTGTAGTTGCCTTGCGCTTTGCCAATAATCTGACTTTGCGCCAAGTCTCCGACAACGGGCCACTTACTACCCGAATAGTCAAATGTCCTTATCCTATAATCGGTATCTCCGACATGGATACCCTGTTCATTTTTAAATGTGAGATTTTCTAAACTATTCCATGGCATTGATTTCAATGACTCTTTACCAACTTCTACCCAATCACCATCTCCCTGCTTTGACTCCCATTGCAACCATTCATTTGGTCCAAATGACATCAACTGAACGCCACGGTCAGAAAACATAAAGTCAAACAACTGTATCGCTCGCAACTGTGTTGCACTTACAGCACTATTGCCTTGTTTGACAATTGCCCAAGCGGCATCATTTTTTACACCCCGCCAAGAATCTGTAAACCGAGTGAGTCCACGCTCAGCATTCACTTGCGTTGAGGTCAAGTTTGTACCCACATGAGGTTCTCCCATATCGGCAACGCTTACATTGCCTGCATTGTCCCAACTAGTAAATGGAGGAATCACTGGTCTAATTTCAAAACCGTCTATCTTCTTAGCAGCCCAATTTGCATCAATTGAATCATCATTAAAAACAAGTGTAGTTTGAGAAAAGTCATAGGTCATAAACCCCAAATTGTTAGAAAACAATCTTGCACGGTGTTCGTCTGCTATGCCCCCAATAGACAAGCCATTCGTCGCCCAGTTCATTGTGTCTGACCTGTTGTATTCATTTAAAATCAAACCCTCACTGTACAGTTGGTTCATTCTCAAAAGTGCATTTAGTGTGTTTGGGTCTATCCTGCCATCTTTCAACTTGCCTTCATTGTCCCAAAAATAGCCTGGATCTCTGGATTCTAGACCTCTTGCTCCCCAAATTGTGGCAAAACGGAACATGTCCAACGAACGGTCATTGGACGAAGACCTACTAAAAAAAGGCACAATGGGTGCTGTTGCCCAACTTGACGGCAAACCACTTCGGCGACCACTTACTCCATTCTTTGTCCTCAACAAGTAGCCTGTATTTGCTCTGACAATGCGCATCAAAGCAACCAATTCATCGGCATTGTAAGCAGCATTTGCACCAATAAACAAGTCTGACCTTTGATCTGCATCGTAATATGAAGTTGATCCATTCGGTTTTAAATAAGTTTGGTCAATATATTTTTTAAACTGATTTACAAGCCCCAAACCTTGTGCGTCCGCATCGCTTGATGCAATCAACTCATTTTGCATGGTGATGATATTTTTTGTTTGATTTACCTTTACTTTTTCTGTATTACTGCCATCAAACTTTGTAATGGTAAGCTCTCTATCTATGCTTTCTGGCAAAAATGCGGTAAATGAAGTTTGTGTAAAAGCGTGTTTTGAGTCATTGCCTGCAAAATCAGAGTCAACAGTACCCCCATCTAGCAAATCCACTACCCAGTCCGCACGCAATTGAAACATCCTATCCAACTCATTTTTACCATCAAAGTATGGTGTGTAGTATATCTCACCATTTGGACCGCTGATTTGTTCTTGTACAAATTTGTTTTCATTCAAAAACTTTCTAAAATTTGGCATTTTATCTAAGTGTTCTGCCAAATTCAAAAAGTTATTCTTATTGGCTATGATGTTGGCTGGGCTAGCATTTATGACATCTACGGTATTCAATTTTTGAGACAATTCATTCCACTGTTCTGTGACATTCTTTGCTGAATCTCCCGACATATCGGTAACTTTTGCGTTCAAAAAGTACTCAACATCTTCCCACACTGGTTTAATCCTATTTGTGTCATAAGTCCCCCTTATGTCACCAGACGGTTGACCTGGACGGCTTCTACCATCAATTTCTGAATTTAACTTACTCACAGACGGATCACCATACTCATACAGTCCAGCAATGGAAGATTGAGTAAATTTTATTCGACCAGCTTGATTATTCATGGCAGCAACTTTTAAGTCAACGCGGGGAGTAGGAATTTTCCAATCTCCAAAGTCATCACTTTTTGAAGTGTCCGCCAAGGTCACTTCTCTGCCGGCAATTCCACTGAGAAAGTTTAGCCGAGTAGACAAATTGGTGTCTCCCTTGTTCATGCGGGCAATAAATCCCGCAGTCGTTGGGTCCTCTTTTTTACTTGGACCACAAGATACCAAAAAAACACCAAATAGCAATAGTGATAACACAATGGCGATCTTTGATAAAGTCATTTTTTTAAACAAATTACCCTCCAATTTTGAAACTGCTCAAATTTTGTACCACTAAAAATTTTGATACACAAACAGTATCTACATTAATGGTAACATATTTTTGGTGTACTGTCAAACATAATTAACAAAAAATTTCTGGACAAAACTGCCTCAAAATCTGGACAAAACGGATATATTTTTTTGTATTTTTTTCGAGTTTTAATGTAAAATATTGGATACTAAATAAAAGTACTAAAACTCATACTGGATGTAAATTTGCTGTTTAAAGACATTTTGGTATGTAGTGTGATGGTAAAAAATAAAAAAATGACGAGCATCTCGTCATCAAGTTTTTTCTTTTTTAGTCTTAGCATTTTTAGCATCAGTCTTAGAATTTTTAACAACAGATTTTACTTCTTCTTTTGGCAACTTGACTTTATCATCTGCCTGTGTCTTTGTAACATCAGTTTTATTTTTTGTAGTAGATGCTTTGCTTTTTACCCTAACACCCGTGTCTTTTACTTCTTTAATCTTAGCGGCTTTACCACTCAAATCTCGCAAAAAATACAACTTTGCTCTACGCACTCGACCTCTACGAACAACTTCTACTCTATCAATGCGGGGGCTATGCAACAAGAAAACTCTCTCTATACCTACACCAAAGGACACTCTCCTTACTGTAAAGGTTTCTCTTAGTCCCCCATTCTTCCTTGCAATTACTGTACCTTCAAATGCTTGAAGTCGCTCTTTATCACCTTCAATGACCCTTATCATGACTTTGACAACGTCACCAACGCAAAACAAAGGCGCTGTCTTTTTTAAGTATTCTTGTTCTATATTTTTTATTATCAGATTGTTCATGCCTCTCTCCCAATTTAATATCATTGCATTACAGCCCAAAGCTTGCAGATGCAAGGTCCATCTTCTACAATTATATCACAACAAAAAAAAATAATCAAGTGTTTTTATGTATTTTTGAAAAATATTGGTGTACAAAAATTTTGCAAAAAAAATTCAAAACTTTTCATTTTTTGTTTTCATTTTTTATTTTTGCAATATAATATCATATGAACATTTTTTTGGCGGCTTCTGCACTGCTCACAGGCATTGGAGTTTTTATGACGGGTGTACTAAATTTGAGACAAAGCTTGCAATATTTGATGCAAGGCAAACTAAAAAATACCATTCGCACATTTGGTAAAAACCGTTACAAGGCTGCGGGCGTGGGGGCAACTTTTGCTGCACTGATGCACAGCAGTGGTGCTGTTGCAACGCTCACTATTGGACTTGTACATACAGGTGGATTGACTCTTTTAGCAGCCGGTGCGGTAATCTTAGGGGCTAACATAGGCACGACTATTGTGGGCATCACAGCAGCTAGTGGTATATTAGGGTTTGGCAGTGCTTTGAGTTTGTTTGTTTTTTTTGGCATTTTGATAACACTTTTAGCAAAGAAAAACTTTTCAAAAATTCTTGGACAAGCTTTTATTGGTCTTGGACTAATTTTTTTTGGAATGCAAACGATGAGCAACTCATTTGCAGAAAAAGAGTTGGCAGTCGTTGTAGGGCAAGCCTTTAAAAGCATAAAAATTGCACCAATGTTAGTGCTCTTTTCCGCTCTGATTACAGCAATATTGCAAAGCAGTTCTTCCATGGTAGCGTTGACCATAACCATGGTAGCAAGCCAGACAATTCCCCTAAAAACTGCACTTTTTATTGTTTTGGGTGCGGACGCAGGCACTTGCATAACAGCTATCATTGCAGGGCTTGGGACTACCAAAGACAGTAAGAGAGCGGCTCTAATACAACTACTATTCAATGTTTTTGGCGTTGTTCTCTTTACATTGGTACTGTCTTTTTGTGGAGAAGTCGTTGCACATTGGATGACACTGTTATGTCCCAATATCGCATTGAGCGTCAGTATGTTTCACTTGTTTTTCAATTTGATAACAGTAATTATTGCATTACCTTTACTAAATCACCTTATAAAACTGACGCATTTGATGATTAAATGAATCTACAAAAAACTTAGTTACAAATTTTTAAAACAGCACAACGCAACAATCTATTTTCCATCTGTACAATTTCGTGTTGCAGTTTTTGTGCTGTCCAACTCTTGTGTATTGCAATTTTTTCACAGCAAACACAATCGCCTGGTCCAGTATCTGTCTGATAACAAACGGTAACTCCACTTTCATCGTGATGCAAATCAATCAATACCTGATGCAATTTTATACCTTTAATGCCCTTTTCACTTAAAGTGGGGAAAAGTGACTGATGGGAACAAATGATATCAAAGTTATTTTCTTTATCAAAAAAACAGTCCGTCAACACACCCAAATATCCACTACAAACTACTAAGTTCACCTTTAAACGCTTTAACAGCGACACAATGGCTAGGTCTCTCTGGGAAGCATCGCTAAAATCTGCAAGCTTGAACACACCGCACTCAATTTTAGCTTGGGAAGCTAAGAACAGTCCATTTGCATTTTCATTGCTAGACAAAACAGCGACAACCTTGAATTTATCACTCTTGTCATGTATCAAAGATTGACAACTTTGACCATCGCCACTCAACAGTATTGCCACATTAAAGTTATTCAAAGACATCACTCAAAGATAAATCAAAAAATATACTGTTGATAGCAATTGCAAATATTTTATCTACACTGATTTCCACAATTTTTGCTATCTTTTTTACACTTGGCAACTGTATTGTATCCAATATGAACATTTTTTTTATACAACTGTCCTTAATTTTGTTGATAGCCTGTCCACTTAACACACCATGAGTACAACACGCATATATGTTTTTTGCCTTACCTACATTCAACAGCGCTTCTGCCCCCTTTACAATTGTACCTGCTGTATCTATCATATCATCTACAATCAAACAAGTCTTACCGGCAACATCACCTACAATATTCATGACTTCCATTTCATTTGGCTTTGGACGCCTCTTGTCCACAATGGCTATTGGAAGATTCAATTTTGTAGCAAATTGTCTAGCTCTTGACACGCTACCAACGTCAGGGGAAACAATAATTACGTCTTTGTGCTCATCAAAAAACCTCTGCTCTTTCAAGTAGTTGCGCAAAACTGGAATTCCATACAGATGATCCACTGGTATATCAAAAAAACCTTGCAATTGTGCTGCATGCAAGTCCATTGTCAACACCCTATCCGCCCCCGCTGTTGTAATCAGGTCTGCTATCAACTTTGCTGTAATTGGGTCCCTAGAACGCGCTTTACGGTCTTGTCTTGCGTATCCAAAGTATGGCATTACAGCAGTTATTCTAGCTGCACTGGCGCGTTTTAATGCGTCTATAATTACCAGCAGTTCCATTAAACTGTCGTTGACTGGATCACTTGTAGACTGAATCACAAAAGTATCACAACCACGCACAGATTCACCAATGCTTACACTGCACTCACCATCACTAAACTTACCCACCGACATGCAAGCAATGGGAACTTGTATCTGATCAGAAATCTTTTGTGCAAGTTGCTTGCTTGTATTGCCAGAAAAAAGCTTAATTTTTTTGTTTACTGTATTGGCAAAGTTTTTATTGTTTAAAGTTTTGATGTTATTTACCATAGTCTTATAAAAAATATAAATTTGTGATTTTTAAAAAATCACTCATTATTTTTATCCATTTTATACCAGCCTTGTTTATTTTGTTGTCTTGCCCTAGCTATTGCCAAACTATTCTCTTCAACATTTTGATTGATGGTAGAACCGGCTGCAACATAACTGTTTTGAGAAAGGGAAACAGGAGCAATGAGCGTACTGTTTGCCCCTACAAATGCGCCATTGCCTACACAAGTATTGTGTTTTTTTTGCCCATCAAAATTACAAAATACAACTCCACAGCCAATATTACAGTTGTCCCCAATTGTTGCATCACCGACATATGTGTGATGACTTATTTTGGTATTATCACCAATTACACTATTTTTTATTTCCACAAAATTGCCTATTTTGCAATTACAGCCGATTACACTTTCCGGTCTAATTCTTGCATACGGACCAATTTTACTATCTTTACCTACATAGCACTGCATTAAATTGCTACTGTTCACCGTCACAAAGCTGTCCAATATGACATCGTCCAATACATTTCCACTTGACACTAAAACGTTATCTTTTATCTCTGTCCTATTTTTTATAATATTATTAGGTTCAATTGTCACATTTTTACCAATGTAAACCTCACAATCAATAAATACTGACGGGGGATCAACTATATGCACTCCATTTTTCATGTGATAATCCAAAATTCTATTTTTAAGATAGTTTGTAATGAGTGCAACTTGCTTAAAACTGTCTGCAATTAAAAACTCTTCTTGTAAAAAAGATGACTCACTAGGAGCTATGACACTATCTGACTCCATTAAATGAGCTGTCTTAAACACCCAGCCTCTCGTCATTTTTAGTACATTGAGATTTTTTTGTACAGCTATATCTAAAATTTGCAGCACAGTTCTTTTTGTAATCAATGGTGTATCACTATACAACAAGACAGTGTATGTAGATTTTGGATTGGTGTGATTTTTGCAAACCTGCAACACATCAGCACCAGCGTCAGCATCAATAGAAGTATAAAAACTATCACCTAAGCTTAGCTCCACCCATTGCAGACAACTTCTACCCAATATTTTTATGTCAGAAACTTTGGGTAGCTTGTCATTGACTTTTATCACAATCCCACAAACTTGACTGTTTAGTTGCACTGCTTACACACCTCCAAATATTAAATTTCCACAGTAGAGTAACACAAAAGACAAACTATGTCAAGTAATTTGTCAGTAATTTAATACTGTCATCATCACTCATAGCCAAAGTCAATTGCCCTTTTGTAATGCCCATAAAAACGGCATCAAGTTTGTGTGCTTGCAACTGTTTGAAAACCTTTTTTTGTATATGATTTCCCACTACCTTCATCAACGCTACATTTTTTATTTTTATCTTGATATTTTGGTCTTTTTCTTTTAAAAACTTTTTTATTTTACTCAAAAGTTTTGTAGATTTTGGACTGCGCTCCAACAGTAAACAAAATTGATTATTTTCAAAATACAACTGCTTTATAGGTAAATGATGTTTAATAAACTGATTTACAACCAAACCCAAATTGAACTCAAAACTAGAACACACTTTTGTGACTTCACACAAAATATAATCTTTGTGTATCACTACCCCGACAATTTTGCCTTTTGGGCTATTGTAGTTGTCCACAATTGAAGTCCCTTGTTTTGCATTGTCAAAAGTATTTTTTATGCTAATGGGTATATTATCCAAACTGGCAATTGCAAGACTGTCAGAATGCAAGACTGTCACGCCGTCTAGTGTCAAAGATAAGGCTTGACTATAAGACATTTTTTTGTTGCATTTACACTTTACAAAATTAGGGTCCTGTACAAAAAAGCCGTCCACATCTGTCCAGTTTTCATAAAGCGTTGCGCCTACTGCATAACTAAAAATTGCACCACTTATATCGCTACCACCTCTCCCAAGTGTGACTATTTGATTATTGTATGCACCGTAAAACCCTGGGACAATATAGCTGTTGGAAAAATTCAAATTTTTTTTACATTGCCTTGCGGTAGCTTTTAAATCGACTTTTCCTTTTGAATTTAACATTATCAAATGTTTGGAATCAAAAAATTCCATTGACATAAATTTTGCAAAAATTTTTGCAATTAGATATTCACCACGACTTATCAAATAATCTGTTCCACTTATCCAATAATCTTGTTCAATAATTTTGAATTCTGCGTCTAAATCAAAGTCAATTTTCAACCCAAATACAATACTTTCATATCTTGCTTTCACTTCATTTAGGTGACCGATGTCCTTACTAGCATCTATCAGCAAGTCTGTAATTTTTGGCTGACCATTTACTGCACCCGGTGCAGACACAACTACAAGCTTTCTATTTTTATCAGCTAAGACAATATCTCCAACTTTTTTTATACTGTCCGCCGTGGCCATAGAGGTCCCGCCAAACTTGCACACCTTTATCATAAGTAAATACACCTCAAAGCCATTGTATGAAAAATGTACTTGAGGTGTTAAAATTTAATTTGATTTTTTGCTGTATTATGCGCAGTTCAACTGTTGACCAATATAAATAATAACCAGACAAATACAGATATGCAAATTGAGCACAGCTTAATCCAAAAATTGCTGACAAAAATAGACTTAAACACACCTGCTATTTTGCTAGGTTTCTTTTTTTTTGTGACTGAAATTGTATTTATATTATCTGGTAAATTTTCCATAATTCTTATAATAGTTTTGGTAGTTAACTTTTAATCCAAAAATTTGTTCTAGTATATCTTGCAACATAGGACCGTCATAGTAAGATTTAAGCTTACCTTCTCTGGCTACGCTTATTACGCCTGTCTCTTCACTGCAAATGATGCTCAATACGTGACTATTTTCTGTCACTCCTATGCCTGCCCTGTGCCTTGTGCCTAATTCTTTTGAAATATTCTGATCTTGTGTCAATGGCAAAAAACAACCCGCAGAAATCAATTTATCACCCTTAATGATCACAGCACCATCATGCAATGGTCCTTTTGTAATAAAAATAGACTCCAATAGAGCACCCGTCAAGTGTGCATTGAGCATTGTACCACTTTCTATTACTTGTTCTGCTATCAAGTCAGGCACTATGACTATCAAGGCACCTATGTTCTTTTTGGACATATTTTGCACAGACCGGACAAGTTCTGAAACTGCCTTTCTCAAATCACTTTCACTTGACTGGTATTGTCCCCCATAAATAACTGCGTTTTTTTGGTGACTACTCAATCTCCACATGACCCTTCTCAACTCCTGTGGAAAAAGAATAATAATACCAGTAAAAGCAAACAAAATAAAATTTGCAATAATTGTCGGTATTACCAGAAAATGTTCTCTTACAAGTTTACTATTTAATATAATACCGATTATAATAAGTGACAAGATGTACTTTGCCAATCTCAAAGCATTATTCTTTTTTAAAAACTTTAACGCAACAAACACAACAAAAGCTAGTAGCACTATTTCTAGATAGTTATGCCAAGTCAAGTTTTCCAGTTCATGTATAAAATTGTGCCATTTCGTTTCCATTATGTCTGTTATTTCTCTACCTCAAAAATAGTTACCCAAATCTATATTTTTTAATCATTAAAAAAAGAAAAAGTACACCTACAAAAAATTTATCTTAAAGTTTGCGCTAAATATAGACATCATACATAAAAAGAATATTTGAACAAAATTGCACAAAATATTGCGAAATCATGTATATATAAATTAATAAAAAAATAATTTTCACAAACTATACACATAGTATACCATATGCGAACAATAATAGCAAGTGTTTTCCCCATCTTTGATGAATAAAGTATAAAATATATATTACAAAACTACACATACTAATACAGAACCATATAAATTTAAAAAATTTTAAATTAGTTTGGTCAAAATTAGCTATTTAAGCATACGACACTTAGGAGTACTATGGATAAATTTAAATCAGGAGAAGTCGTGAACACAAGCGGCTCATATGGTATGGTAGACAAAAATGGAGTTGAGTTCATTGGAATATGTATAAACTTAAAGGAAGGGGATATATTCCCACCTACTGAAAAAGACGACTACGAATATTTCATATTTAACTAGTTGTATTAAAAAATATCAATTCAACTTCAACAATACAAAAACAGCCCCCCAGCCGCCATCTTTTGGCTCTGCTGGATTTAATCTTACAACACGATTATCGTTGTTAAGATAGTCTTGTACATGTTGTCTTAAAACTGGTTGCTTGTCTTTTGAGTGCAAACCTTTGCCGTAGATTATATGCACTTTTTTTTGTCTATTTGCAATGGATTTTGTTATAAATTGCTCCACAGCAATTAACGCTTGCTGTACTGTCAACCCATGTAAGTCTACTGTAGGCACTTTGTCAACGGTAGACTTTTTTTGTACTGCTGCAACTTTTATATTACAAAGTGAGTCATCCTCACTTTTTTTGGGTATATTGAGCAAGTAATCTTCTATTAAGTCTTCAAAAGTTTTTTTTGACATATACTCACAACTCAAATTTTATAGTTTGGTGCAAATTGACGGTAAGGATTTTGGCTGACTTCTAAATCTAAGCGCACCTTTACTATATCCTTGTCTTGCCAATTACGCAAATATTTGAAGTACAGATCTCTTTCTAAACTAGAATTACTTGTAAATGTTTCAATGTCCCAAACTTCAGAAATTTTATTGCCATCTTTATAAAAAAGCGTCACCAATACACTGTAATTTGTATATACTAAAAACTCTTCAAACTGTTCTTCACTAGTTTGCTCGTTGTTTATATAGTACTCCTTTAATAATTTTACATGAGAAGTGGGAGAGTGATTGAATGGACTGTAAGCATCTACCGTTGTAGCATTGTACAAGTTTTGGGCTGTACTGTGTCCGATAGTAGGCAAAAATTTTGAATCAGCATTATCTATATTTGCAATGTTATTCATGTTATTGTTGACAGCCATCATTTGACGACTTTGGTTGTCCGCAGCTGTTTGAACGCTTTGAATATTGTCAGCAACAAAAGATATGTTAAATTCAAATTGATCTAGTGCTTTATTTATATCTTCTTCACCATATTTTTTTTTATAGTGTTTGACCAAGATTCTTCTCAACATGACCAAATCAAGTTCTTTTTTTAGGTCTTTGATAGCTTGCAAAGTTTTGTCTTTTGAAAATATATAATCCAAAATTTGCTGTTTATCGTAAGACTGCTTTTTAAAAAACTCAACAAATTTAATACCTTCTGCACTATTTTTAACAAACTCAATCTCTACCCTAGCTTGATTTACATCAGACCTACTTTGGTCATAAGAGAACATAAAAATTTTATCACATATATAAAGCCCAAAGTCTGTATGAATATTGTCAATTGCACGCATTAAAGGAAATTCCATACCAGTTTTAAATGGTATGTCGTGCTGTTTCACCTGCACTACAAACTCTTCTTGTCCCTCATTTTTAAGGATAAGGTCTACAATAATCAGCTCACCATTTTCCATGCGCAATCGCCTTTGCTTTTCAATGTCGCCATTGAGAAGCTTATATCCTAAAAGTTCTGTAAAAATACCTTCCCATACAACTGCTAATTCTATTTGGTGAGTGTATTTATTTGTATTATAATAGTCAACTATTGTATTCCAAATTTCTTTATTTTTTGCATCAATATTTGCCATTATGTCGTCAAGCTTTTTTTTGTCCATAGAATTTAAACTCATATTTCCCTCTAAACCAACTAATTATCAACTCAATATTATACCAACTGCTTTCTTACTCACTAAATAACAATATTACTTTTTATAAGTTCCAAATAAGTTTTAAAAAATGTTTTGCTACTACATCAACAGTGCAAAACTGATATACATCTATTATACCAAATTTTATAGACTTTGTCTATTGGTTATATTTTACAACAGAAAAAATTTTAACCAAAAAGCAATTTTTGCAAGTCATTCACAGACTGCACAGTAATAGTAGCTCCTGCTCTTTTCAATTCTTTAATTTCTCCATAACCATATCCTACACCTACGCTATGCATTTTATGAAAGTTTGCACCCTCAATATCAAATATGGTGTCACCAATCATCAATGCGTCTTTTACATCCATAGACAGAGCATTCATACAATCCAGTATCACCATAGCTTTGTGGGACATAATATTGTCAGGCTGTTCTGCAAACTTCCCATCAAAATCCGCATCACCTACATAGGTAAAGTACTCCAATAAACTGTGTTGTTTTAATATGTCTAGCGCATATACTTTTGGCTTTGATGACGCCAATACGACTTGTTTGCCATTCATTTTAGCTAGTTTTATTACTTCATCAATATTGTGATAAAGTGTATTATTAGATATACCCTTTGTTGCATACGCATTCCGCATCAAATTGACGGCAATGTCTGCATCACTTTCACTAAACCCATAAAATTTTATAAAACTGTCCCTTGTAGGTGGACCTACCCACTTTTGCAACGAAGAATCATTGATATCATTTATCCCAAATTTTGATAGAGCCAGCTTTATGCAGTCAAATAGCCCCCCTTTTGGGTCAATGATTGTACCGTCCATGTCAAATAACAAGTACTTTTTTTGTTTAAAATCTTCCACTATTTATTCCTCTGCTTTTAGAAAATAATAACACTTAAATTAATTATTGTTTATCGGATTGCATTTTTTTTCATGCCCAATTGTACTAGTTCTATAATGACCACTGTAAACTGTCAATTTTTGGTCTAAATCAAATAACCTAAAAAGCGACTTTTTAATTTTACTATGGTCACCTCCATACAAATCAGTCCTGCCATAATCTTCAAAAAAAAGTGTATCACCAGTAAAAATTTTGTCCTCAACAATAAAACATACACTTCCCTCTGTATGACCCGGCGTGTGTAAAACTTTTATGGATAAGCCTGCCAAATTTAACACTTCACCTTCATCATAGCTTTTATCCGGTTTACAAAATTCTACTACATATCCTCTCCTTCCTCCTTCATGCTTGTCAGTATACAGTCTTTCAGCATCACCATCATGTATAAAAACAGTAGCACCATGTTGTTGCAATTTTGCAGCACTGTAAATATGATCAATATGCCCATGTGTCAAGAGTAAACTTACTGGCTTTTGACACTTTTGTAAAACTTTCTCAATATGTTCAAACTCTGTACCACAGTCAATAATTATTATGCCCTTTGGAGCGTCAATAATATATGTATTGCTGTCGTATATTCCAATCAATGTTTTTATGTTCATAATTTTTTGTTATTTGTATCAATCTGAAAACTTTTGTTTAAAATAATTGTTTACAAAAAAATTGTTAAAAATATTACTGGCATTAATATACCACAAAACGAAAAAAAAATCAAGGATAAAAGACTAAAATTTGTTTCAAAGTGGGATTATATCCTAAAAACTTTTATGACTTCTTGTAATGTATTAAGCTTGTTAATCAAGCTGTTTGCTTGTACAACATCGGACACTTGCACGCTCAGTATTACGACTGCCTTTTCTCCTTGTGGTCGCAAATTTATGTGACGAATGGACAACTTATTTTCACTAATTATTGTGGATATTTTTACCAATAGAGTTTCTGTATTTTGTGCCTCTACCTGAACCGTAGCTATGAATCCAGAAACAAGACAATTATTCCACTCTGCTTCAATCAACCTAAACTGCTCTACTCCCTTCAAGTTTACACAGGTAGCTCGGTGAACGGCTATGCCTTTTCCACGAGAAATAAAGCCTATTATTTCATCCCCTGGAACAGGCTTACAGCACTTTGCAACCACAACAAATAAATCAGCCTGACCTCTTATCAAAATGTCACTCGTTCCACTTTGATAATTATTTGATTTTATTTTTTTGTTGGTGATGGCTGGTTTGTCTGCTTTTGCAAACTCAATCAGTCTGCCCACTACTTGTTGTGCTGTGAGTCCGCCATAACCCACTGTGGCGTATAAGTCATCTAAGTTATTTATACCTTGTCGAACCATTATACTCTCCAGCCACTTTGGTTCACAAAGTACACTCCACACAATACCTTTTTGCTTAGATTCCAACTCCAAAATCTCTTTACCTTTTTGAATGTTGTCTTGCTTCATCTCTTTTTTGAAGAAAGCTCTAATCTTTGACCTGGCTTGACTAGACTTGACAAACCTCAACCAATCTCTTGAAGGTCCTTTAGAATTTGATTGAGTCAATATATCTATATAGTCGCCAGTTTTCAACATTGCATCTAGCGGTACAATTTTGTTGTTTACTTTTGCACCGACACACTTATTACCTACCGCACTGTGCACACTGTAAGCAAAGTCAATAGGCGTACTCCCCAAAGGCAATTCAACGACATCTCCTTTGGGCGTAAACACATAGACTTGATCAGCAAAAAAGTCTTTTTTAAAACTCTCAAAAAAGTCCAGCGAACTTTGCGCATCACTGTTTGCTGCCAATACAGTACGCAAAACGCCTAGTTTATCATCAAGTTTGTAACTGTTACTTATATTTTCCTTATATTTCCAATGTGCAGCAATACCATATTCAGCAATTTTATGCATGTCTTTTGTGCGAATTTGAATTTCAAACGGTGTACCAAACTCTGTCATTACAGTGGTGTGTAAAGACTGATAGTTATTGGCTTTTGGTAAACTGATGTAATCCTTAAATCTGCCAGGGATTGGCGTCCATGCATGGTGTAAAGCTCCTAAAACACTATAACACTCTTCCTTACTACTTACAATCACTCTCACTGCTGTGAGATCAAAAATTTCTGCAAATTCTTTGTTCTTGTTAATCATTTTTTTGTAAATGCTATAAAAGTGCTTTGGCCTACCTTCTACTATCCCAAAGATATTTTGAGTAGACAACATCATTTTAATATCACTACAAATTTTTTTGACCATTTTTTGCCTCTCACTTATCTTTGAAGCAAAATTGCTCTTTAATTGACTGTACTCTTCTGGCTTTACAGTTTTCAAATACAAATCTTCTAATTCTGATTTAATTAAATTTAATCCCAACCTGCTGGCTAGTGGAGCGTAAATCTCTATGGTTTCTTGTGCCATCCTCAGTTGTCGTTCACGAGTGGGCAAACTATGTGCAGTACGCATATTGTGCAATCTATCTGCTAGCTTTATTAAAATAACTCTAATATC
Organism: Clostridiales bacterium; assembly: GCA_031286385.1. Lineage (GTDB taxonomy): Bacteria > Bacillota > Clostridia > Christensenellales > Pumilibacteraceae > WRGC01. Next base: position 36,583 of record JAITUJ010000021.1, read on the forward strand.
TTTTGCCATAGCAAAGAGCATGCGTCTAAAATATTCCGCCTGCTCTTCTTCTCTACTCAAAAAATGTATCGTTTTTAGTTTGGTTACTCCCTGAACTAAGTGCAATACAGACTCGCCAAACAGGTTTTTAATGTCTTCATGGCTAGCAGTTGTGTCTTCCAAAACGTCATGCAATACACCTGCAATAATTGTGTCGCTGTCCAATCCAAGACTAGATAATATATTGCCAACTTCTATTGGGTGACTGATATATGGCTCACCGCTGTACCTTTTTTGTCCCTGATGAGACAATGTTGCAAAATCAATAGCCTTTAAAATGAGTTGCTTTTGTTCTCTATCAAATTCTCTGTCTTTTAAGTTTAATGTCACATTAAGTATTATACCACAAAATCAAAAAACTGTCACCAAAAAGGAGACAGAATTAACAATTTTATTACAAAATACTATCAAAAAATCACCAATAAGTCAAGCAGGTTTTGCAGACAAATCTAATTTTGTTTTATACTCTTCTATTATTCTCATATTTTCTTTGTGTATAGTGATGATATCTGATTCCAACTCTTGCAATTCTCTGACCATTCTCTTAAATTCTTGTGGATTTTCTACTTTTCTTTCATCCAAACTATCTTGAAAATAGTAGCTTGTAACATCGTCAATTTTACCAATAAGTGACTTTACATACTGCACATCATCACGACAAAAAATATTAAAGATAATCAACTTTTCAAAAACGACATTAATATTTTCTTTTCTAAGCTGATTCAACAAACTAGTTGCACTCTGCTCATTTTTATTCAATGACCTAGACTGTTGTTCTAACTTAACATCAAGATAAATAATGTATCTCAAATTATGTTCAACAAGCTGACGATGATAGACAATACTGCCAGCAGAAACATAAAAATCTTTTACATCTGTATCTTTGTGTTTTTTCTTTTTAAAAAGTCTAAGCATTTTTATATCCTTTGGCTAAAAGCCTGCTTCCTTTATTAAATTAAAGTAAAAATTTATTTTGACTTACAAAATACTGTGGATATAACGACAAAATGTCCGTTGTACATTTAACATCATAAACAAAAGTAGATGTTATTTTATTCTAAATATGGGTCATAAAAATCGCCATACAGTGTTTGCTCATATTGTTGCCTGTCATTATAGTAGTTTGGCTGTATGTTGTCATGATAAAAGTTTTGATTATGGTATTGTCCATCCCATTGATTAGGATACATACTATCATGAACTTGATTTTGTGGACTATATCCAGTGTAATAAGGGTTCCACGGAAACTGTGGGTCAAACTGACTGTTTTGCTGATTGTCAATCATCTGATTAAATCTTTCATCTACAAAGCGACCTTGCTTTGTGTACCATTCTTGATACTCTTGCCACTCCAACTCTGCTACTTTATATTCATAGTCTGTAATAAGTTGAGAAGTCTCATTGGAAATTGCCTTCAACTCATCATCTAGTGTAAATAACTCTTCGTACATTTGTTCTATATCATAGTAGTGATTTGACAGTCCTTCCTCCAACTGATTTAAGTGTGAGTAATATGCCAATGCATTAACCATAGGAGAAACTTGTCTAAGGTACGCAATATCCATTTCATTGTAAGCATAGTAAGCCTCTACTAAATTTAACAATGAATCAAAATTCTCATTTTGCAAAATGGCATACAATTGAGTAGAAGTCATCTCATACCTATCTATACTTCTGCCACTTTGATTGATTTTACGGTCTAGGTATAAGATAAATCGCAAGTTTTGTTCAACAAACTTTCTACTAGCAACAATACTATCCGCGTACTCATATACATCATTACTGAAAATAGCCTCATTACTACTGACGCCGTAGTCCCCTATACCATATCCATAATTTGAATTGTCAATTTCATAACTATACGCATCATCGTTTAAATCATTTTGTGACGAAACATTATCATTATAGTTATATCCATAATCATATATATCATTCATAATAAAAAATACAACCTCCTGATAACTTCCTTAAAAAATATATACTATATAAATATTTTGTGAATATTATATTGACATTATTTAAACTACACGTATAACTATACTACAAAAAGCACTATATTGTCAATATATCACAATACAAAATTAACTGTCAGTTTTTGCTATAATTGTATATATATTTCTATATATACTAGAATTATCTAATTCTGCTTTAATTTTATTTATTTCAAAATGTAAAAATTGACTATTGCTATGTGTTTTTACAATTTGTAATTCTTGAAATATCCTAAAACACATGATAAACTGACACTGCTCTATCCCATATTTTTTTGCTAAAAGTGCCAATTCAAATAAGTTTGTCTGACGCATATTTTTGGTAATATTTTCATTTTTGATATCTTCGATAACTTTATAGCATTCAATAAAAGCTTGTCTTGACAAATCCAAATTTAAATAGGGCTTGGGCATATCACAAATAAAAATTTTAGCGTTTGTTTTTTCTTGTACATAGCCCAATAAACTTTTACTTAGTGGTTCACTGTCAAAAACAATTTCTTGATAAAATCCCAACTCAATTTGTTCAAATATAGGGGTTACTATAATTTTACTATTGTTGTTCAGTCCACAAAACATAAAGCAATGTTCAACTTCATTGCAGAAGTTTTTATCTTTCATTTTTTGGTAGTTCAAAATGTTATTGCAAATTATTAGAGTTCCGTATTGATTAATTTCTTTATGCTGTAACTGTTCAAAAGTTATGTTTACAGTTTGAATGCGATTTACAGAGTGTCCAAAAAAACAATTGGATAGTACAAGTGAGCTTTGAGCCCAATTTTTTGGTATAAACATTTGTTGTGTATTGAAATGTACTAGTATTGATGTTACACTAATTCTGTTATTAAACTCATTTAAAAACAACTGGATAGCAAGTTCTTTTTCATTATCTCCACTGTACTTTATAGTATTACAATCATTAAAACTCATGACTTCAAACCCACTTTGATCAGTGAGTTTTATGTGCTTTTCTTTTAAAAGTTGTACTTGCAATTTTTTTTGAACAATTTTAAAAATAGGTCGAGGATTTGCCATGCCAAAAGGTTCTAATAAATTCAATGCTTTTACAAGGTCAACATTTATTTGTCTTTGTTCAATATACAAGTCAAAGTACTGTCGTTTTGCAAACATATTTTCATCAAGACTGTTCAATTTTTCATCAATAATTTGTTCAAACTTTTTTATATTATCTGATAAAATTGAAAAACCAGCTGCTTGATTGTGACCTCCATACTCAATTAATGTTTGTTTAGCTTCACTTAACAGTGCAAACATATCCACACCGACTATACTGCGTGCCGTAGCTTTGTAAATTCTATCTTTATCCAAAGCCAGCACAAAGCATGGACGCCCAAATTCATTTGCCAATCTCGCTGCCAAAATACCCGTCAAACCTTTTTCCCAAGTATCAGAAACGAGCAGTATAAAACGACGCTGCAAATCAATATTTGACAACATTTTAACAGCCTCACTGTACTGAAATGTACAAATTTCTTTGCGTCTTTGGTTGTCTTCCATCAGTTTACTTACTATATTTTCTATCTGCAAGTCATCATCACAAGTAAACAAAGTGTGCGCAATGGTTGCATCGTCCAGTCTACCTGCCGCATTGATAAGAGGCACAATTTTAAATGCTATATCTTGACTGTTTATATTTTTTAGCTGTAATACTTGCAATAGTTTTTTTAGCCCTTTGTTGCCAGACTTACTATTTAAAATTTTTAGTCCTTTTAAAACAATCCAGCGGTTTTCTCCAATCAAGCTCACCATATCTCCCACAGTTGCTATGCAAGCTAAATCCAAATATAACTTTTCATCAAATCCCAAAGCTTGTGCAATTTTTAATGCAATGGCGGTACCACACAGATTTTTATCAGGGTACTTACAGTCTTTTTGTCTTGGGTTAACTATTGGACAGTCAGGCAAAATCTCTCCTGGCTCATGGTGATCCGTGACAATGACATCAACTCCCAACGCTTTAATTTGTGTTACTTCATTCACTCCACTTATGCCACAATCACAAGTCACTATCAGCGAAGGATTGTACATTTGTATAAGTTCAAAAATACTCTTCATTTTTAAGCCATAGCCATACTTATACCTGCTAGGTAAATGTACTTTTGCAACAATACCAAATTTGACAAAGCAATTGTACAAAAGTGCTGAACTACAAACACCATCACAATCATAGTCACCATAAATGACTACCACTTGCCCTTTCACTTTTGCCTGCTTCAACCTATGTACAACTGCATGCATATTCTTTAATTCAAATGGGTCATACAGTTGCATATTCTCTAAGTATAAAAACTGTCGAATTTCTTGCAGACTGCTAAACCCCCTGTCTGCCAAAATCTGCACAATGGGTTGTGGCAAGTTGAGTTGAGTTGCTATATCTTTCACTTGCAGAGCGTTTAATGTAGATTTTGACAGCATTTGTACAAGTTTCATAAAAATTTTTCCCTTAAAAAGTTTCAGTATAAAAAAGGAACTACCTGCCATATATCTTGATTTTAAGTTAGATTTATTCGCAGTGCTCGCTTATCATGTATTTTATTGTTTGGTAAACATAAAAAAGGCTAGTCAATTTCAAGACTAGCCTTTTTAAAATGACTTTCACTCCTGTGAAATTATAACCGTTTCAGTATCGTCTTGTAAATCTTCCTGCTGTATTTGTTCAAAATCTACATTTTCATCCTCTATAAAATCTTCTTGAATGTTCTCTTGATTTTGAATATCACTTTCACTGTGATTGTCAAAATCTGATTCTTCATTTTTCTTAAATTTTTTGTTTGCTTTTTTGATTTCTTTCTTAGATTTTTTTTCTGCTGACTTACTTGCAAAACTCTTGCGTATATTGCTTGTTAAAGTGCCTCGTTGCATAAAATCAGGATGCTTATTGACTACCAATGCCCAAAGTGAAGGGGATATAAACATTGCAGAATAGAACCCTGCAAGCAACCCAAATATCAGAGGCCACAAAAATACCCTAATATCTGGAACACCAATTGCAACCAGCAGTCCCAACATGATAAACACTGTCAAAGATGTGTTTACTGTCCGGGTCAAACTCTCTCTCACACTACGGTTTGCAATATTTGTTCCACTTTCATTGCCATCGCGCTCTCTATTGCGTCGCACATTTTCTCTAATACGATCAAAAATTATGACCGTATTATTGACAGAATATCCAATGAGTGCAATCAATGCCGCAATAAAAGCAGCGTTTATTTCTATATTAAACAGTATCATCAGTGACATCATTATTGCGACATCATGGATTAACCCTATGATAGTGACCAAGCCACTGATAAAATCAAACCGAATAGCAATATAAATCATCATCAACAAGAGTGCCAAAAGTACAGCAATGATAGCTTTATTTACCAACTCTGATCCCATCGTTGCACCTACTTGTGTACCTGGGTTTATGGCTAAACCGTATGGATCACCATTGGCAAGTTGTGCAATAATTTCCGTTTTAATTGCATCATTCAAGTCTTCCATAAAAGTGTCAACTTCATTGAAATTTACACTGCTAGGAGCACTATATTTGACAAGCAAACCCACTTTATCGCCACTGCCTTGCCTTTTTATATTGGACACCCTAATGCCACCTAACTCCTCTCTGCCCAATACTCTTGTACTCTCCGCAACTCGCGTAATCTCCTCTCTCCAATACTTTTCACCTTTTTGATCCAGTTTGTCGCCCAATTGGATATCCATAGAATACCCACCTTGAAAGTCAGTGCCTACATTAAACATGCTTCCATTTACAAATATACGAATGACACCGACACAAAGACCCAACGCAATTATCAAAATAGATACAAAAAAGAACATCTTAGCTTTCTGCACAATAGCAAAGTCTCGATTAAATATTTTTTTAAACAACGCCATCAATGAAATTATTTCCTCCTATTTTTGTCCTTTCACTATCTTCTTGCAATGTGTCGTCAGGCAACTCTTGTACCCCATCTTCTCTTTTAAGTCCATACAAGTGAGGCTTGTCGCCAGTAATAGAAAAAGCCCACTTTAACATGCGCTGTGAAATAAATACAGCACTAAACATGGATACCAAAATACCTATCAACAATACGACAGCAAACCCTTTTACCGGTCCTGAACCCAAAATTAGCAACACTATACCAGAAATAACTGTTGTCACATTTACATCAATTACCGCAAATATTGCTCGTTTAAAACCAGAATTTATAGATGCATTCAGTGATTTTCCAGCGCGATACTCTTCTTTAATGCGTTCGTAAACGATAATATTAGCGTCCACCGCCATTGCAATACTGATTATGACACCAGCAATCCCTGGCAATGTCAACTGTACCCAAGGAACAAAGTATAACAAAAACAACATCAATACTGTATACAGCAAAAGTGCAATACTAGCAAGTACTCCCAACAATTTGTACACATAAATCAAATAGACAATGACTAAAAGCAACCCAATCATACCCGCTAAAACAGCAAGCACCAGTGCTCTGTCCCCTAATGATGCGGATATGGTGTCCGTCTGCAATAAATTTAAACGCACAGAAAACGAACCACTTATTATTTGGTCAACCAAATTTTGTGCGGCCTGCCGTGTAGGCATATTGCCACTTATGACGGGGTTGCCACCGGATATGGCTTCATTTACTTGAACGGTTGTCGAATTTGGTTGTTCTCCCTGAACTTGCGTAGTTATGGAAACTGAGCCACCTACATTTGCAGCAGTTAAATTGTAAAACAACTTTTTGCCCAAACTGTTCATGGTCAACTGTACACCGTAACCGCCACCCGGGACAGAAGTCACACTAGCACCAGTGATATGTTTGCTACCGTCAATATCATTTGGGCTAGTAGTACCATCTGATGCTTTAATTGTGAGAGTAGCAGGACGCCCTATAAGGCTTAATATTGCTGATGGGTCGTCTACATCGGGTACTTCTATTCTAAGCCTATTTGCCCCTTCCCTCGTCACAGTAGCTTCTGTATAACCACGGTTTACAAGCATATTTTGTAAGCGTGTCCTTGTCCCATCCATACGCTCTGACAAGTTGCTACCAGCATCATCATTTTCGTCCGCTTCGTAAAGTGAATATATCCCACCTTTCAAGTCTATCCCCAGTCTAATTTTACTAGCAAAAGAGTTAAATCTGTAAATGCCGTTGGATACAAAAGGCACATCAAATGATACCAAAGACAAAAAACCCACAATCAATATGACAGCACCCAAAATGATAAATTTGATTGCAGATGTCTTGCGTGAAAGTTTTCTATTATGTTTTTTTGTTTTCATTTATTGACTCTCTTTTTACTGTTTATTTTATTGATTACCTAAAAAGGTAATCGTAAGCACTAACTGTCCTAGTATACCATTTTTTGACATAACAAGTCAATTGATTTGCATGTCATTTTAATATAAATTATTAACTGAAAATAAAATGTTTATGCAAATAAAATTGAAAAAATAGAACCGTCATGTTAGACTGTTCTATTTTAAGCAAGGTTTTAGTGCCTTTACCTACAACTCTGTGTCCAAAACTTTTTTTTAATATCAATTAGCCAGTTCTTGACTTAGACTGTCCAACTTACTTGCCATTTTTGCAAGCATGTCGTCAAGAGGACTGTGAGAGCCCGTACTTTGTGGCAATGATGATGTATCGTAATTCTTATTTCTTCCTTTGGACTTATGGCTGTACGTTGTGTGATTTTCATTTGGCACATGTATATTAGGTAGGTTTACATGAGGTAAATTTACATTTTGATTTGCGCCGTTAGCACCATGTTTTGCCAACAGAGAAGCTCGCTCCAATTGATTTTGTGTATTCGCTCGTTCCAATTGATTGTGCAACGAATGTATGTGTTCGCTCTGCGACAAGTTTGCTCTCTCTAACTGATTTTGCAACGCCTGTATTTGATTGTTCTGTGAGTATATGGCTGCTGCCTGACTAGCTTGCTCGGAAAAGCTTTTGGACAAGTAGGGATCTCTATACGCATTTTGATATGCATTCTGCAACATGTGATTGGAAGCATTGGTGCCGTAGTTTGCCATCACATTGGCTCTCTCAAATTGATTTTGTGCATTTGACCTTTCCAACTGATTTTGTAAAGAATTTATATGATTGTTCTGATATAAATTTGCCCTCTCTAACTGACTTTGTAAAGATTGTATCTGATTATTTTGAGACAAAGCAGAGGCATGACCGGCCTGATCAGAAAAGTTTCTAGATATAAGGTCATCTCTATACGCATTTTGATATGCATTCTGCAACATGTGATTAGAAGCATTGGTACCATAGTTTGCCATCACATTGGCTCTCTCAAATTGATTTTGTGAATTTGACCTTTCCAATTGATTTTGTAAAGAATTTATATGACCATTCTGTGATAAATTGGCTCGCTCCAATTGATTTTGTAAAGATTGTATTTGATTGTTTTGAGACAGTATTGTAGCAGCTTGATTGGCTTGTTCGGAAAAACTTTTGGATACCATATCATCTCTATACGCATTTTGTAACATATTGTTTGAGTTAGTGGTTCCATAGTTTGCTAGCACATTGACTCGCTCCAATTGATTTTGTGCATTGGCTCGCTCCAATTGATTTTGCAATGAATATATATGGTTGTTCTGCGATAAATTGGCTCGCTCCAATTGATTTTGCAGTGTCTGTATTTGGTTGTTTTGAGACATTATAGCAGCTGCCTGATTGGCTTGTTCGGCATAATTTCTGGCAACCAACTCATCTCTATAAGGGATCCCCTTACTGTCCAAAACAAGTTTCATTTCTTGGGGCATTAGGTAAGGAGGATAGCCATACTGTGACATGTAAGGATAGTTGGGTAAAGGGACAACGGTCACTTGAGGGTGACTATTGTTGTGAGTGTTATAGTGTGCTTGTAAATTGTGAGCGTGATCCAATCTTATTTCTTGTCGCAGCTCTTTCAATTGATCCACTATGTCATGGTTTGCTTTGTCCATCAAATTTTCCCTATTGCTAAAAATTAAGTTGGACTGTGCTCTTGACGCATCAGCCTTAAACTCCTGTCTCATTTCTCTCAATTGATCCACTATTTGCTCATTGGTTTTCTCTATGCAAGCCTCTCTGCTTTGAATATCGGACTGCGTCTGTGTCTGGCTTGCAATATCTGACTTTAACTCATATTTTAAATCTTTCATTTGCTCAATCAACTCATGCTTTGCAATCTCAATCAAACTGTCACGAATCTGATGGTCATCCAATAAAATGGCTTTACACTTGGCCTCTACAAGCTCTTGCAATCTGCGTTCCAATTCTACAAACTGCACCTTGCTTTGCGACTTTGCCATAGCCAACTGAGTTTCTAATCCCCCCAGTAGCTCTCTTTTCATTTGCAAATCTTGCACTCTCCTCTGTGCATTGTGCAAATTCTGAGAAGCCGCTTCTAATTTGTACTGGTCAACTCGGTCCATACACTTAATGTATATAGTGTACTAGTTTAAATATTTTTATGTATATATATAAAAATATTTAGTAGCAATAAATGTAAATAAATTATTGAACAACTTTTTTTAACAAATACTTGCAACAAAAAAAAAATTGTGGTATAATTATCTCAAATCAATAGACGGGAGAAAAAATATGACAGCAGGAGAATTTAGAGCAGGGTCAATATTTAAAATGGACAACAAGTTTTATCAAGTGGTGGAAAGTTTACATGTCAGTCAACCACGCATGGCAGCTTTTGTTCGCGCAAAAATCAAAAATGTAGAAAATGGCGCTGTACAAGAAAAACGCTTTAATGTGGGAGATTACTTCCCCGAAGTGGACTTTGTACGCAAAGACTTGTTATTCTCATATGAAGACGGCAATATAGTGCACTTTGTAGACGGTGAAACTTGGGAAGAAACCATTGTAGACAAAACATTGGCACAAGATGCTTTAAAGTACAACCAAGAGGGCATTGCCTTTACTTTTACATCAGTTGATGGCAAAATTATCAGCATTGCTCCGCCCACATTTGTAGTGTTGACTGTGACCCAGACAGACCCTAGCACTGCTGGGGACACTGTAAAAAATGCATTAAAGCCCGCTACTATGGAAACAGGCATAAATATAAATGTCCCTATGTTTGTAAACTCTGGGGACAAAATAAAAGTAGACACCAGAGATGGTAGTTATGTATCCAGAGTATAAAAAAATTTAATGACGACCTACAAAAAACAAGTCAACATAAAAGTATTGTTGACTTGTTTTTTTGTAGGCTTCATGTTGTTTCAAACTGACTTCTATAAAGTTCTGCATAAAAACCACCCCTGTCCATCAATTGATTGTGGTTGCCATTTTCAATGATATCTCCCTCTTTCATGACCAAAATCATATCCGCATTTTTTATGGTAGACAACCTGTGTGCTATCACAAACGATGTCCTACCTTGCGTCAATCTATCCATAGCCTCTTGTACAATGCGTTCCGTACGGGTGTCCACCGAACTTGTGGCTTCGTCCAAAATCAGTAAAGGTGCATCTTTTATTATGGCTCGCGCTATGGTCAACAGCTGCTTTTGCCCTTCGGACAAACTAGCTCTATCATCTAGTATGGTGTCATAGCCATTTTTGAGAGTCATAATAAACCGATGCAAACCTACTGTCTTACAAGCTTCTACTACCTGTTGTTCACTTACTCCGGTTTGAGAAAAAACAATATTTTCTCTTATTGTACCTTCAAATAGCCAGCTGTCTTGCAACACCATGTCAAACAAGTCATGTACAAATTCTCGTTTTACAGAGTCTATTGGTACCCCATCAATCAAAATTTGTCCATCATTTAGCTCATAAAATCTCATCAACAAGTTTACAATCGTCGTTTTCCCTGCACCTGTTGGTCCTACTATGGCAACTTTATGACCTGCTTGTATCAACGCATTAAAGTTGTTTATGACAAGTTTGTCTTTTTGATAGCCAAACTTAACATGACTAAACTCTACGCTACCTTTAACTGTGTCAAATTTATCTGTCTTTTGACTTTCATCGTCTAATTCATCTTGCTCCAAAAACTCAAAAACTCTCTCACTAGCCGCAGCCGTCATTTGCAACTGCGTCGCTACTTGCGCAAACTGTGATAGTGGCATATTGAACATTCGGACATAAATGATAAAAGATGCAACTACCCCAAAAGAAATCATGCCATTCATAACCAAAATTGAGCCTGTCACGCAGATGACAACAAAGTTCAAGTTTAAGATAAAACCCATAAGTGGCATCATAAGTCCAGAAAAAAACTGTGACTTCCATGCGCTGTCATACAACCTATCGTTTACCTCTTCAAATGTCTTTTTAAAGCCTGCACTAGCATTGTACGCCTTTACGACGGTATGTCCTGTATAAATCTCTTCTATTTGTCCATTTATACCCCCCAAATCTCTCTGCTGTGCTTTAAAGAATTTTTGTGACTTTTTTGTGATAACTCTGATAAACACAAAACCAAATAAACTAGAAAATACGGCAACAACAGCCATAATCCAATTTATCGTAAACATCATAACGGTAGAACCTACAAACATTGTAGTGGCCGCACTCAATTGCGATATGCTCTGGTTTAAAGTTGACCCAACACTGTCTACGTCATTGGTAACCCGGGACAGCACATCACCATAACTGGTACTGTGAAAAAATCCCAATGGCAAACGATTTATTTTACTTGCCAAATCCGTGCGCATTTGTTTGGATATCTTTTGCGTTATTTTAGTTGTCAACATGTTTTCTGATATCCTAAAAATAAAAGAAAAAAAATAACCGACAATGAGAAAGTACCCTATTGTAAATACAACATCTAAATCAATGCTCCCCACTACAAATACTTTGCCAATCTCATCGGTAATTTTGCCAAAAAATTTAGGACCTATCAAAAGCAATGTCATTCCACACATTGCACAAAGTGCAGCGATAATGATAGTAGGAATAAATGGTTTGCAATACTTGATTAGTTTTGCCCAAGTACCTTTAAAGTTCTTTGCCTTGACAACTCCCATAGGACCACTCATCATAGCGGCCCCTCTCATGGTTGGTATGGGCGGTTGTGTTGACTGTTCTTTTTTGTGTTGACTCATATAGCTAATTCCTCCTCGCTCAACTGTGACAAAGCAATCTCTTTATAGACTTTACAATCATTGAGTAAATCTCTATGTTTGCCTATGCCGACAATACAACCTTCATCCAGTACTATAATCTTATCTGCATCCATTATTGTTCCTATCCTTTGTGCTACGATAAGTTTGGTAGCCTCTTTTGTGTATGTCTTCAAGGCACTTCGCAACGCTCTATCTGTCTTATAGTCAAGCGCAGAAAAACTGTCATCAAAAATGTATATTTCTGGATTTTTACTGATTGCTCTTGCAATAGACAACCTTTGCTTTTGACCACCCGACAAATTTCCACCCCCTCTCGCTATATCAGCGTTGTAGGAGTTCTGCATTTTTTCTACAAAATCGGTGCCTTGTGCTATGCTTACAGCGTCTTTAATCGAAGCTTGGGTTGCATGTTGGGCATGCTCACCAAAAGCGACATTACTAGATACTGTACCACTAAACACGACAGCTTTTTGAGAGATATATCCAATCTTATCATTGAGTTTATCTAATTTATAGTCTTTTACATTGACTCCATTTACCAAAACACTGCCCTCTGTTGCGTCATAAAATCTAGGAATGAGATTTATCAAAGTTGACTTTCCACTACCTGTCGAACCTATAAAAGCCACGGTCTCTCCACTTCTTGCAGTAAAACTTATGTCCTTCAATACAAATCCGGCAGCATCAGGATACTTAAAGCTCACATTGTCAAAGACAACTTCACCTTTTACGCCTTCTAGATTGACATCAACAATGCCATCTACTATGGATATTTTGGTATCTAAGACTTCATTGATTCGCTTAGCTGACACACTGGCTCGTGGCAAGAACATCAACACCATTGTCAACATCATAAAAGACATCACAATTTGCAGAGAATAAGATGAAAAAACTATCATATTAGAAAACAAAATTAGCTTTTCTGCATCTTGTGCCTTGCTGATAATTACAGCGCCTATCCAGTACACAGAAAGAGAAAGTGAGGACATTATCGTAGGCATCATAGAATTTACAAAAGCCATCGAACGGTTGACAAACAAATTTGCACCCATAAGCTCCACATTGGCTTTTTCAAATTTACCCTGCTGATAATGCTCGGCATTATACGCCCTTACGACAGGCAGTCCCACCAAATTTTCTCTTGTTATGCGGTTTATATTGTCCGTTAAAACTTGCATTCTTTTAAACTTAGGCATTACAACAATCAGTACAAATGACATGAGCAATACAAGCAAAATTACAGCAATTCCCGTAGCTATCGTCCACTCTTGACCTTTATTGGATATTTTTATCAATGCCCATACAGCGGTGATTGGGGCTTTTATCATCATTTGCATACCCATAACTATAAGCATTTGTACTTGTGTAATGTCATTGGTAGACCTTGTGATGAGGCTAGGTGTAGAAAACTTGTTTATCTCACCCATAGAAAAAGAATCTACGGCATTGTACAGCTTGCTTCTCAATCTCTTTGCAAATGATGCACTTATCAATGCAGTAAAAAATCCAACAGTGATTGTCAGTGCAAGACTACCTAGTGCCAACAGCAACATATAAACACCATTTAGCATGATATCCTGCATGACTATACTATCTGTCTGCACAAGCCTTGTAATCTTTGACATATACTCTGGTATTGTCAAATCCAGCCATACACTAAACACCAATAGAGCAACACTCAATCCAATCATTATCCACTCTTTGGTGTTCAAATGTTTTAAAATTTTGAACATAATCTCTCCTTACTACACGACGCCCACCGTCATTGTCCATAAAGCTATCACTCGCAAAATTTTATATCTTTAAATCTTTGCGCATCAACTTTGTCTAGACTTGTCTAATTATACTATTTACTAATACAGTTAGCTATTTTGACAAACAATTTACAGCCATCACTGACTGTAAGCTTAATCACATTATTTACAACTGTCACACTGCATTGCACTCAATATTTGACCAACTTTACTTGTGAGTCTGACATACTCTACTGCATCTTTCTCACCCAATTTTTGCAAAAGTGTCGTTATCTTGTTTAGCTTCATTTCTTTTTTTTGCACAGACAGTTCTCTTCCCAATTGCGTCGCTTTGACGATAATCTGCCGTCTATCACTGTTGTCTATCTCTCTTGTGATAAAAAGTTTTTCTTCCAATTCATTTAAGACTACGGCAACTCTTGCCGAGCTTATCCCCATCAAATCGCTTATCTCCTTTGGGATTACTTGCTCTTTGCTTGCAATGTATAGCAAAACATTGCACACACTGTCAATGCCATTGTCAAAGTGTATTTGCTTTTTTAATACAGGGACTTTTTCTGTAAGTTCTGTTGCAAGTTTTCTAAAATCTACACTCATAATTGCTAATTATATTAGTATATTACCATATAAATTATTAACTGTCAAGTGTTTTTTACTATAAAAAACAAATATTTTGCAAAAAAAAAAAAAGTAGTCGACATGGGATTTCCACTGTCGACTACTTTTGCAAGTCAAGTAATGATTCAACTATCACTCAACCATTACATTCATCACTCAACCATCACATTAAACTCAAACAATCTATCTCCTTTTAGACCTTGAA
>JAITUJ010000042.1 GCA_031286385.1 Clostridiales bacterium
GAGGCGACTCTAAGGAAAGTGCAACAGAAAACAACCGCCATAGCAATTATGGTAAGGATGAAAAGGTAGTGTAAGAGACTACCGCAGCTTTGGTGACAAAGCCGGTCAATGCAAACCCCACTTGGTGCAAGATAGTGAGAGAATAAAAGGTTGTCCGCCTCTCTTCAAAATCGCTTGAGTACAATGGCAACATTGTACCTAGATAGATAACCATAAAATACAGAATTCGGCTTACAGACCAACCTTTTACATAATGTTGCTATTTATTGTATTAAATTGATAAATAGCAATAATTGACAGTATATAAATTGCAAATGTGTATTGACTTTTTGTATAATTTGTGGTATAGTTTATAGAAGTTATAGGTATAGGTTCTTTTTTAAAAGTAGCCATTTTTAAAAAAATGTATGAGTTGTTTTTTAAATGGCATAGTTATGGGAGTAAATTTATGATAAATAAGAAAAGTATTATAGGTAAATTTGCAATAGTAATTTGTTTGGTATTTTTGACAATGTGTGGTTTGCAATTTGCAGTATTAAATACTACAATTGCGGACAAATCAGTTTTGTCTAGCGTTCAATCACAATGGAAATCTGAACAGACGGATCCAACAGATCCAACAGATCCGACAGATCCGACGGACCCGCCAGATCCAACAGACCAGACGGAATTTAATGACTGGCAAAATGCTGCACAAGACGGTTGGGAGTTAAATGCCGCAGAAGAGTTTGCAGGTGGTACCGGTACAGAAGAAGACCCATATTTAATCAGTAATGAGTCTGAAATGGCTAGGTTGGCTTATGTGATAAATCAAGGGTCTGCAATGGCTCCTGTGCTTCCTGGTGGTGAACTGCAAGTTGTTGGTTGGGAAACAGACAGTTCGTTTTTGTTTGCACATTATAAACTCACCAATGATCTGGATATGGGAGCACGCAAGTGGAATGCAATAGGTTATACATTAAATCAACAGTGGTTTCACTATATACCAATGCCAAAAGTGGTAAATAAGTCTTTCAAAGGCACATTTGATGGCGATGGTCACACAATAAAAAATTTGCGACCAGATGTAAATTTACACGCACATGCATACAAATTGTTTAGTATGTATGTGGACTGGTATGGTGTACGCGGGCAGTCTGCATTTTTTGGGGTAGTTGGTACGGGTGCAGTTATCAAGAATGTAAATTTTGAAAATGCACGCGTCATAGGTGGATACCCAGGTGCTGGAGTAGAATTTAATATTCCAATTTCAAATGGAGGTATGCCTGCAGCTGTTGTAGTGGCAGCAGTAGACGGAATTTCTACAAGTGATGTGTTGATACAAAATATTAATGTCAATAACAGTAGAATAGAAATTTATAGGCCATATGGTTCAGAAAATTTTAATGGTGCTATTTATGCTGGTATGGTGTTGGGACATCAAAGAACAGGGCAATCGACAAAAGTATTGATTGACAATGTGCAAGTTTTAAATTCTGATATCAATATAAGAAGCTATGATAGACTAGATGCTAGAAATTATTCAGACTTTTTTGTAAAAGCGAACTCCGTTGGTGGATTAGTAGGAGTTGCAAACAGTGTTGAAATATCAAACTCAAGCTATAAAGGTAATATTGTTACACAATTTGATTATACAAATAATAGACAGCGAGAAGATTATCAGCAATATGTAGGAGGGTTTATTGGTGCGGTGACAAATCAAGTTGTAATAAGAAACTCTACAACTTTGTTTACTATATTGGCACAAGGTTTGGGTGATCAGACTGTTGGTGGATTTATAGGAAATGTTTATGCTAGTAATAAAGCCATACCAACTAGATCCGTTATAATAAACTCATCAGCTTATGGTGAAACCATGGCATATGGTAAAAGTTTGTCTTATATAGGGGGGGCGATAGGCTGGAAAAATAATTCAGCTGTTGTGCTTGACAGTTCATTTTTCTACAATGGTAGTTCTTCTAAGATGTTTGGACAAGGAAATGAGGCTGGTTTAGAGATATTGAATGGTAGTCATTACTTTGTAACAGTTCCAAACATAAAGCCAACGATACAGATTCAACCTGCAACCCAATTGGCAGCTGTGCAAGGGCAAGCGATGTCAACGACAGTGGGAGCATTTATTAACACTCCGGATACCGAAGAGTCAGAGCCTTTAATGTTGACATATCAATGGTACAGAGGTTTGCCAAATGGTGAAAATACAATGGTGTCAGATTCTTCTGTAGATGCTGTATTTTTTATGCCGACAGACGAGGTAGGTAAGTTTACTTACTTTGTGCGAGTTAGCTTAAACCGATTTGTAAATTTGAGTGTTGTCAGCGATGTAACCACGCTTGAAGTTATTGATAAGTCATTAAACACTCCAAATATAGATTGGAATCCGCCGTTGATACAGTACTTTAATGAAGGTGACGAAGTTGCCTTGGAGTTTTCTGCGACTGCTTTGGGAGTTTTGAGTTATCAGTGGTATTACAATTCTGAAAATAGCAACTTTGACTTGGCGGGTACAATGATTGAAGGTGCGACAAGTTTATCTTATCAAGTGGACACAAATTCAGTAGGAATACAATACTATTACTGTATCATTACTAGTGATTACTATGGAGCAAGGACATCTATCGTTACATCTATCAGTATAGTAGTCGTCAATCCAAAATCTGTAGTAGTCAGCACTTTTAGTAGCTTTGTACAGAATTTGCCTTGGATAGTATTGACGGTAGGTTCGGCAGCAGTTATGGCAATTGCACTAGCAGTCATAGTCAAGCAAATGGAATACAACAATAAGCTCAAAGCTGTGCCAATGGCTAGAAGTTCGAAAGCAGTTTTGGTTAAGAGTGCTCCGCCAAAGCAAGATAATAAAAGTAAAATGACCGTAGTTAACAAAAATTTGAAAAAGTAATCAACTTTTCATGCAGTAAACTATATTAAAAGATATTAGCGTGATGTATACACAAGCTATCAATCGTACTGATTGATAGCTTGTTTGTTTATAGTATAATTATTGAGGCAATAATTATACTATGTTATGGTTTTTAAAATGTAATAAATATAAGTTTACAGAGCATAAAATATATGATTTGCAAGAACAAATTGCATTGATAGCATCAGCTAATTTAGTAAAATGTAAATTGAACATTTTTGATGCAAAATGTATAAAATCCAAGTTTAGGTTTTTTAAGCGGGTTGTAAAGCAGAAGATAAGTGACAATCTGACAGTGTTTGATGTAGAAAATGATTTAATAAAATACATGCCCACCTTTGACCTTTTGTTAAACTACATTTGCAAAAAAAAAAGCTTTATAAAAAATTTGCCACACATAAAGCATTTATCAAGTATTGTGCCGAGAATTTTTTGTCTTTGTACTATAAGCATTTCAGCAAGTGTTGATTTAGCAAAAGTAGTCAAGATTTTCAGTACTACTTCATCTTTGGATATTTATGAGAGAGAACACATTTCTATTGTCCATGCCCTTGTAGCGCTGTACAGTTTGTCAAATACTTGTGAGTGTATTTCAAGTATAAGTTATTGCATGATTAAAGGCTACAATGATAGTAAAAAACAAATATTTGATTTGTCCTTACTAGATAGCTTAGGCTATATCTTTGGATTGCAACATAGCAATGATATCATTTTGAGAAATAAATACAACAGTGTTTGTAAAGATAACAATACGAGCATGTACGCTCAAAGACAAAATTTGTACACCCAACTCAATGATTACCATCTTTCTTGTATGGATATAGTCAACAGTATAGAAAATTGTAAACAAAGTTTGGAGATTTTTAAAGATACAGTTTGTAAACACATGAATACCAATTTTACACAGAGCAGTATGTCACTCAACTTGTTGCAGTTAGGAGCAAATTCCAGAGAGCAAAACTATTCAAATTATCCAAACATAAATGTCTTGACGAATGGTCAATATTACAGTATACTTGACAGCCAAGGATTTGGGTTTAGTGTTGTTAAAAATGTCAGAGTTTTAAAAGGAACAAGATTTGCAGGGGGGATACAACTTTACGCAAACATTGACAATAAACTGTATTCTTTATACGATAACTGTACACACTGTCAAAATAGTAGCATTTTCCACTTCAAGCATAATGACATTACAGTAGACACTCTTGCCATAGTGTTGAAAAAACCAAATTGTGAAGTAAGATTTTTGCAAGTACAAAATAATTCTAACTTTGCTCAAAGTCTGCAAGTTTTGATAGCTTGCAATTTTGATGAAGCTATCACAGTGCGTTATGATGAAAGAGCTCAAATTTTTAAAATATACCAAAAAGGTCATTCAGACTTTTCTTTTGCCACTTTAAAAATTTTACATCAAACAGTCAACTTGAACAATGGCAATATAGTTTGTTCACTTTTATTAGATTCTGACCAAAAAGTAGATTTGATTGTAGAACTCTGTATGTGTGAAAATGTACAAGATGATTTTGAATTGCAAAAAAATCAAATTTTACTTTATCAGCAAAAACCCATGCAGTTGTATGCGTTTGAAAGTATAACGCTTTTAGTTTTAAGTAAATTGTTGTACAATCGTTACCCTCCATTTTTGGACACACTTAAAGTCATTGGCATTGTTCCAGATTGTCATATTGTAACGCTCACAGTTAGAGGTAATAATTTTTTGGCGTTTGAAAACAAACTAGTGGAATTAAAAAAACTTGCAAGTATTGTGAGATTTAATTTGATTGTATTTTATTCACATCAAGATAGAGAGAATCAAACACTTGTAAAAACTAGATGTTTACTTGACGAGTGCAACTTATTGACAGAAAAGTGTAACATTATTGTGCTAAATCTAGCTTTTTTAGAAAAGTTGTGTTTGAGTCAAATAAGGCAGTTCTGTATTGACTTTTCCAATCCATTAGAGCAAAATCATAGTGTTGAAGAAAATCAAAATAGAAACTTACCAGGCAATGTACTTTTGAAGTTTAAAGATTTATCTAGTAGACAGTTTGAAAATCACAGTGTTTTTGATAAAAATCAGTCAAACGATGGATTGGTATTTACAAGAGATAACTTTTTGAAAATTTCTCCCACCCTTACCAATGTAAATGATTTGTGGTACAATATTGTGCAAACGGAAAACTTATACACATATGTAGACCAGTATGGCAATAATAATTTACAGCACTGTGATGATAATGCTAGCTTTGGTAGATGTGGTTTGATTATAGGTAATGAAAAAAATAAGCTTTGGTCTGCAAACATTGGTCTATTTAATCATTCAGATGTCGGTGCAGAGTACAAAGTATTACATCAATTTAACAAATCTGTTTTTAAGTGCGACTATGACAAATTTCTGACCACATTGAGCATTTCTATAAATCAAGGAATCAATTTTAATTTGCAGTTGCAAAATAAGTCAGACAAGAAATGCAAGTTAGCTGTCATGTTTTTTGTAGATTTTTGTTTTGATGCTGACCGTAATATAAGTGTAGTTAAAGAGCAAAATCATATTAAGGTGGTGGATACATTTGCAAAACAAAGTTATTATTTGACGAGTATGCATCAAATAGACAGTTCTTGTATATATAAAGAGAGCTTTGTAAACCAGTATGGAGCAATCATTAAAAACGCAAATTTAGTTGACAAAGGCGGTGTAGTGCCCTCAGTTGCTTTAAGTTGTTATATAGAGATAAAACCATACAGTACTGTTGCGACAAACTTTTGGTTTAGCATGCAAGAGGTAAGCTTGGTAAAAGTGACACCTATAAAGTGCAGTGAGAATGCAAAATTGTCAGTGCAGACACCTGACAAAAAATTAAATCAATTTTTGGCAAGATTGAATTTTAGTTATTTGCAATCAAATTTAAGTAGCGCTTTGACCACTTTTGGTACAAACTATGTATCATTAGAATTGTCTAGAAATATTCTTATAAGATGTGCAAAGAACAATACAAAAGATTTGTATTTTATTATTGCTCTATGTAGACATTTAGAGTTCTGTGATGACAAAAGTATTTTGGACTGTAAAGTAAAAAAGGGCAATAGAAATATCAGTCTTTTTGAATTCTGTATAGAATTATTAAATTCTTATATTTTTGATTATAGAGGTTTGGTAATTAGGCAAGATAACAGCGTAATTTTACAAGATAGCTTACTTTTGGTTTGGGCAATTAGAGTTTTTTCCGAATATAAATTTGATACGAAACCAGTTCAAGCTTTAAATATCTTGGCGGACACCATAACGGACAACATTAATGATAAATGTTGGAAAAATAGTTGGTACGGTCTAGATGATAACATTGATATCACAACACAGGCATTGGCAGTGTTATCTCAAGTTGCGGATAGACAGCGCGGATTAAAGGCTCTGGACAACTTATTGGACAGTCTTGAATTTGACTTCTGTGAGATACTGACAAAAAGTACCAAAAAAGTTGAAGACAGTATTTTTGGTTTAAATTTTTCAAAAACAATACAAAAAACTAGTTCAATTAGTATTTCCAATTTTGTACTGTTGATAAAAGCCTTGCAAGCAACTCAACAAGCAGACATGAGTCAAAAGATATTGAGTAATTTAAATTTGAATGGAAATCAAAATGGTAGTATTTTTAGTAAAAATTTTGATGTGCATTTTTGTCTGTTGTATGACTGTATAATAGACAGTATTTTGGGCATAAAGATAAAGAACAAAATACTGAAATTTGAACCTAAGTTGCCCAAAGTTTGGGATAGTTTTAGTTCAAATATTCGAGTAAATGGAATCCAAATAAAGCTGTATGTGGAAAATGCAAAAAAGCAAGGTGGCTGGGATATGAGCATTGACAACATTAGACACAGCATAAATGGCCTGGTTCTGACCAGTAGCTTGCATAACAAACAGGTTTTTTTGAAGCGAAATACTAGTTAACTTAGTTGAAAAAATATTTGCAAATTGTCAAAAAATGTGTTATAATATATGTGTTATTAAAAATTAGTACAAAAAATCTACAAAGTAATGACAATGAGCAACTTAAAATTAAAAAATACAGGCAAAATAGTGTATGGACCCAATGTGCTGACATCTATTATAGGCTTGTCTGTCAGAGAGGTAGACGGCGTACACGCTTTGCAAGGGCGCGGTGTAAGAATGCGTATTGAAGACAAGAGTCTTTTTATAGATTTGTTTGTCAGTGTTTTTAGTACTGTTCAATGTAGTGAAGTTGCATTTAAAATTCAAGAAAATGTAAAGAGAAGTGTAGAAAGTATGACAGAATATAAAGTGGAAAGTGTAAATGTAAATATTCTAAGTGTATACTTTAATAGTCAGTTGGAGAGTAACATTGAATTGCCACAAGAACAACAGCAACAAGAATATGAGCAATAGCAAAAATACAGATAGCCCTAAAATCAAAAATGGCAAAACGCGTAGCCAGATGCGCATTGAAGTTTTTTGTAGTATATATCAATTTTTGTTAAATCCAGATGAAATGGTAGAGTTGGAGAATGGGTATGAGCAAAATGTGTACTTAGGTGTTTTAAAAAATATCGACCACTTACAAAAACTTATTTCCGATCACGCTTTGGGATTTAAGCAACAAAGGTTGTTTAAAGTTGATTTGAGTATTTTGCTTGTTGCAGTGTTTGAATTATTGTACTGCCCAGAAATTCCACATCAAGTGATAATTGATCAAGCATTAGAAATTGCAAAACAGTATTCTACGCAAAAAAGTTCAAGCTTTATAAATGGTGTGCTTGGCAGTATACTAGATAGCATAGATAGGCAGGGGAAAAATTGACAAGTAACCTAAAAAATAATTTAATAGATGGTAAAAAGCAAGCACAACAAATTAGGGTAAATTTAAAACAGTATCTTAAAGATAATCCAAAAAAGATAGGTTTGGCAGTTGTGCTAGTAGGTGATGACCCTGCTAGCCAAATTTATGTTAAAAACAAGGTTGCCGCTTGTCAAGATGTAGGTATTTTATCCTTTGTGCACCATTTACCACAAAATTGCACGCAGGCAAAACTTCTTGATTTGATTGACATATTAAATTTGGATTGCAATGTACATGGCATTTTGGTTCAGCTCCCATTGCCAAAGCATATAGACAGCTGTATTGTAATTGACAGAATATGTCACCAAAAAGACGTAGACGGTCTCACCAATTATCACATTGCCAAGTTAGCAAAAGGACAAGAATGTATAGTGCCTTGTACCCCAAGTGGAATAGTTCACCTCATAAATTCTACTGGCACAAGTATAGAAGGGAAGCATGCCGTGGTTGTAGGCAGAAGTCAAATTGTAGGCAGACCAATTGCACAGTTGTTGTTAAACTATAATGCTACTTTAAGCGTATGTCATTCTAGTACACTCAACTTGGCTATGTTAACCAAACAAGCAGATATTTTGATTGTTGCAGTTGGTCAAAGAAATCTCATCAACAAATCTCATGTGAAGCTAGGTGCAATTGTTATCGATGTGGGCATCAATAGGTTTGAGGGCAGAGTATGTGGTGATGTCAATTTTGAAGAAGTAAGCAAGGTTGCTGGGTTTATAACCCCTGTACCGGGTGGAGTTGGTCCAATGACCATTGCAAGTCTTTTGCAAAATGTAATAAAATGTAAATACTTTATGGATACTAATGTACAATAAAATTTTGATATAATTTTGCTTTATGTCAAGAAATATATGAAACAATTTTCGGTAACACAACTAAATAA
This sequence comes from Clostridiales bacterium, assembly GCA_031286385.1. GTDB lineage: Bacteria > Bacillota > Clostridia > Christensenellales > Pumilibacteraceae > WRGC01. The sequence goes on from JAITUJ010000042.1 coordinate 8,663, forward strand.
ATTTATCAAGAATGTATTTGAAGATGAGTATATTTTAAACAATATTGCAGTTAGTGGAGAAGTTTTAGAGTGTAATATCGTTAGGGGTAACTCTTTTTTTAATATGGGTGACAGCGAAAGTTCAATCAGTTGTGTCATGTTTGGTAAGGTGAGTACGCTCACAAGAGGCTGTCAAATTGTTGCTATTGGTACGGTAAAATTTTATGCAAAGACTGGTAGTGTCAATTTTGTTGTGCATACAGTTAATAATGTAAACTCTGATGGACAAAAGTATCAAGCATATTTGAAGTTGAAACACCAATTGCAATCGCTTGGACTGTTTGAGAACAGGTTGCCTTTACCCAAAATTATAAACAAAATAGCTTTAATCACAAGTAAAGAAGGTGCTGTCATACATGACTTTATCGGAGTAGTGCGTAAAGTAAATAAAGCCATTGACATTGTAGTCGTTTCTGTAAAAGTTCAAGGTGAGAGCAGTCAAATGGATATTTTACAAGCATTTGATATAGTGCAAAATTTGAAAGTATTACCTGATTGCATTGTTTTAGCAAGAGGAGGAGGCAGTAGCGTTGATTTAGATGTATTCAACAGTGAGTTCGTCGTAAAGAAAGTTGCATATTGTCGTATTCCTGTCGTTTCAGCAATAGGGCATGAGAGCGACTACACGCTGTGTGACCTTGTATCAAGTGTAAGAGCAGGTACTCCTAGTATAGCTGCACAGATGATTGTAAAAGATTTGAATTTGGTGCACAGCAGTATACTTGATACACTAAAAGACTTACAAGACAGTTTGTATAGCATTCTTTTAAAAAGGTACAATACGCTATCATATTATTTGCAAAGTATTATCAATTTTTCTAGTTTTAAATTGGCGTCAGTGCATAGGGCTGTGCAAAGACAAGTTCAAAATTTAAGCACACATTTAGAAGAAAATTTTGTTCAAAAACAAAATATACTTGGACAGCTTACAGTGTTTTTAGAACAACTAAACCCAGTAAAACTCTTGTCAAAAGGCTATGCAAAATTGCAAAGAGAAGAATACAGTGTGACAAGTGTATTGGATTTACATTTAGATGATGTCATTAAAGTGTTTTTGTCTGATGGACAGTTTAATGCAAAAATAGTAGAAATAGTAGCAAGTGAAAAAGAATGTGAAATAAATATGGAGACTTATGAAACCTAAAAAAGAAATATCAAAAAGTCAAGAAGTACCAAACTTTGAGGTTCAACTGGACCAGCTGAAAAATATAGTGAGTGAGTTGCAAAAAAACGACACCAGCATTGAGTGTGGTATAAAGGCATTTTCCGAAGGGTTGGTTTTAGCCAAAAGTTGTCTTGATATATTAAATAATTACAAAGGTAAGATAACAGAATTAAAGATGGAAGCTGACAAACTCATTGAAAGTGAACTAGTTTTGTAATGTGTATAATTTTTAAACTTAAAAGTTTGTGTTTAGCATATAAATTATTATGATGAAAGATAACAAAAATAAAAGTTTTGACAGGCAATTTGAAGTTTATAAAAAACGAATAGAACAAACTCTGCAAAAGATTGCAGAGGACTTGGAGTACCCACACAAGTTATTGGATTCTGTTAGGTATAGTCTTATGATGGGTGGCAAAAGGCTACGACCTGTGATTTTTTATGCTACATTAAATATGCTGAAAAGGCCAATTGACAACAATGCTGACTTGATAGCTGCTAGTATTGAATGTATTCATACATACAGTTTAATTCATGATGATTTGCCTTGTATGGACAATGACTCTACAAGACGCGGTCAGCCTACCAACCACATATTATTTGGGCAGGGTGTAGCCATGCTTGCTGGTAGTGCGCTGTTAAATTTGGCGTATGAGTTGATGTTTAGGTCACTAAAACAACCACATTTTGTGTATGCTTGTCACTGCATAGCAGCACACGCAGGCGGTATGGGCATGATAGGTGGACAGATAGAAGATATAGCTCTTGATGAAAATCCAGATGCTGGAAAGCTATTGTACATTTATCAAAAAAAGACTGCAGCACTTTTTAGTGCAAGTTTTTTGAGTGCTTCATTGATTGCATGCGTAGATAAGAGTATTATAAAACTGCTAGGTGAGTTTGGATTTAGCTTTGGCATGGCTTTTCAAATTAAAGATGACCTTGATGAGTTTATCAACGGCAATCCCATAGAAGATAAATCAGAAAAGTTCAATTGGGTAGTAGCGCATGGAGAAAACGACGCTGTAATTGAATTGGAAAGACAAGTACAAAAGTGCAGAGATATTTTAAAAGAGTTAAAGTGCGATTTTAATATAGCGTTTTTAAATGGATTGCTAGACAGATGTTTTGCTTGATATATTTAAGTAAAAAAATAGTTAAAGTCAATCTCTTGTGATAAAATGATATAAATATGGATACAAAGGACAGTAATTTAAAACAGGTCATGCTGTATACAGACGGCGCTTGCAGTGGCAATCCTGGCCGTGGGGGCTGGGCGGCTATCTTGTTGTATGGAGAGCATAAAAAGACAATCAGTGGTTATGTTCCGTCAACTACCAACAACCGTATGGAAATGTTTGCAGTTGTGCAAGGTTTGGCACAATTAAAGGAGAGATGTCAAGTTTTTATTTACAGTGACAGTGCTTATATAGTCGATGCATTTAACAAAGGGTGGATACAAAAATGGCAGCAAAATAATTGGAAAACAACAGATAAAAGTGAAGTCAAAAACTTGGATTTATGGAAAGACTTATTGCAACGATTGGAAAAACATGACTATCAGTTTGTCAAAGTGAAAGGACATGCAGACGACGAGTACAATAACCAATGTGATAAACTGGCTACTAAGCAAAGCAAGCTCTAATATGAGTAACTTTTTAAAACAATAAAAGCACAATAAAAAAATTTTTTTAGGTTATGAAAAATAAATTAAAAGAAATAGTAACCCCATTGAGTAACATTATGTGTTGGCCTACAAAAGTTATGCTGATTTTGGGATGTGTAGTAATTAGTTTTTTATTTGGAATTATAGTTGTTAATACTATATTCTTTTTAGATATAGAAATAGGTAAAATTATTGGTGCAATAATAATAGATATAATGGTGGTAGCTGTAACAGTAGTTTACTTCATTTTTTTGAAATTAAATAAAGAAAGAAGGGATAGAGTGATTGATTTATTACATGATGCTGTCGAATTGGAAGCGTTTGCAGAGAAAGTGGATGAAATGTATTTGGAGTCCAGGTACAAAAATTCCAAGTATAGTAAGAAAATCAAATTAACCAAAATACGAGTTAAATTTGAATTTAATGGACAATTCCACGAAAAAGAAAGTAAATTAGGGTGGGAAAAGAAGGGATATCATACGATATTCAATAAATACGCTGATAAACATATCAATATTTTTTACTCACCTAAAAATGATGAAGTTATGCTATTAAAAGAATAATATCACCAACAACCTCAAATGCAAGTACGATGCCAGAGGTAACATAGTAGGAGGGTGACTTAACGGCAGATTAGACAGACGCTATGACACAGAGACAGGTTTTTACTATCTCAAGGCAAGGTACTATGACCCACAAGTAGGTAGGTTTATCAATGCAGATGATGTTAGTCAACTTAATTCAAGTGTCGTACAAGGACTGAATTTATACGCATACTGTGGAAACGATCCAGTAATAGGATTGATGAAACAGGTAAATTTTGGCGATGGATAAGAGGGTTAATTGTTGCGGTTGTAGTTGTTATTGCGTAGTTGCTACAGTTACTACTTTTGGTGTAGTAAGTCCGATAGGAGCAGCGATTGTCGCTGGCACGATAGCAGCGGGTTCAAATTTATTTATTCAAACTGCTATACAGAGTAAAGATTGGAATCAAGTCAACTGGGGTAGTGTGGCAATCTTTGGTCTAGTAGGAGCGGTTACTGCTGGTTTAGGTGTTGGAGCTGGTAGGCAGTAAGTGCAGGGGCAAATTTTGCTGAAACTCTTATAACTAGTGGGTCAATTGGCGATGCATTTCTATCTGCTGGAATTGGGGCATTAGGTGTGTGGGCTGGGGCTAAAGTGGCTAGTGGTATCGCTCTAGTAGTCTGTCTAAAATGTCAAGCCAATTTAATAGCAAAGTAGCTTCAGGTTTTATGAAATCTATGGCAGGTTCAAAATCAGTGACAGGAGTTAGATTTCTTGATGAATTGGCACAAAGTGTTTTTGGAAAATCAAATTTTGAGATTGTTAGTGGTATAGTAGGTTCGGGAATAGATTGGATTGATGCTTTGGTGGGTAGAAGGCAACACAAGTTTTATTAACATATTACTGACAGTTTTATTTCAACTGTCTTAATAGTAATATGTTAAATGGGGATTCTGCATATGTACAAACTTTTGAGGGTCAGAAAAATTTTATTTATACATTTAATGCAATTTATGTCTTGGTATTTATTGATTGCTATTCCGTTATATGCACTATCAATTTTAGGCGAAACAAGAATTTTAAGTTTACATAATGATATAAAATTATCTAGCATATGGTCTCATTTAATATCTTTTTTGTGTCCAGTTATAATTTTATTCGTATCAAGAACACGGTTTTATTTAAACCCAATACTGTTGTTTTTTGATAAAATGTTTAATAAAACAATTCAAGTTAATAGTCTAAGGTTGAGCAAGTATCTGTTATGAATTTTGAGTTTGCTACATTTATTGCTGGCAATCCATATGCACTAGACAAGTTTAGAATCGATTATATTTTGCCTTTACAAGTGGTTTATTTGAGTAATGGAAAAAGGAAAAAATTACGAATATTTATTAAAAAGGGGGATTTGAAAGAAACCAACTGGTATGAATTCGCAGAAATTTATGAAATTGATGGAGGATACAGGAGAAGCTCATCAGTAACTGCTAATCTGGATAACAATATTAATTCAAGTATATATGTATATGTGTCGGCTACAATATATAAAAGATCGGGTATTGCTAAAGAGATTTGCTTTGATATAAGCAAAATAGACTTTAAAACAGCACTTACAAGTACGATGACAGAGGGAATATTGTTGAGGAACGCCTAAACGGTAGACTAGACAGACGGTATGAGTACGACAGTATAGGTAGGCTAATAAGAGAGGACAACAGAGCACAGAACAAGACAACAGTGTGGGAGTATGACAGTAGTGGCAACATACTGTCAAAGAGATAAGGGACATTTGGTCTTGAGAGAGATTGTGACAAAGTCAACCTGAGTAATGAAACACAGTATAGGTATGAAGGCAACAACAGTGACAGACTAGTAGCAATGGGCAGAGAGACATTTGCATATGACAATATAGGCAATCCAACGAGGTATCGCAGCAATGCAATGACATGGGAGCGAGGTAGTTTGCTAGCAAGTTATAGAAGCAACACCTACAGTTATGATGGGTATGGCAGAAGAGTGTCCAAGCGAGATTCAAGCAGAGTTGCAACAGACTACACATATGATGTAGGTGGCAAGTTGTTAAGACAAGTCAAAGCAATGATATGTAGTGCTTTCTGTCAGTGACTAATTTTTTGTTTTACATATACTATGTCTGTATGTTGTCTTACGATAGACTTTTGACAAATTCAAAGCTACACTTTTCTTTAATCACCGTCATGTTTCAGTTTGCAGCAGCCTATTTTGCGTTGCAACAAAACAAGTGGGAATTAATATTTTTTGTTTTGGAGTTAGGTGTGCTAAATGTATTTTTTTTAATCAGTAATTTTGACAGTGTTGTTTTTAAAACTTCCATGTCACTTATATTGCTGACTGTGGTATTTTTGTACATTTATTTATTGATAATTATTTTGGGACTGCAAAGGTACTGTGAGTTGCAGTTTATAAAAGAGATAATAGAAAAACACATTTTTTTTGGTTCAACTTTATATCTATTGCTAATTATACTCCACATAGTGATCATCCCAATTTCTACTGTACCTATTGTATTATTTGGCGTTGCTATTTTTGGGGTCAACATTGCGTTTGTTTTGACTACAATTGCCACAGTCTTAGGTTCTATTCTTGCGTTTATTTTGGGGAAAACTTGTGGAAAAAAGTTTGTAGTATGGTTGATAGGAGAACAAAAATTTGAGAAGTACAATAAATCCATACGGCAGAGAGGTAAATATTATTTGACAGTAATGTTTTTGTTACCTATTTTTCCAGATGACATACTGTGCCTTTTAGCTGGTTGTAGCAACCTAAAATATAAAGAATTTATAATTATTATGTTGATTGCTCGTCCACCAATGATAGCTTTTACTTGCTATGTAGGGACAGGTCGACTAATTCCTTTTAGTGGTTGGGGGATTGCTGTTTGGATAGCCATAGCTGTGTCTTTTGTCGTTATTTTTTTTAGTATGCATAAACTTACAAAGAAAAAAATATTGAACAAAAATTGATAAGTAACTTTATATTTTCAATATAAAGTTACAATAAATTTAAGTACATAAAAATCTATATAAATATATAGGAAATATTACAAGTCAAAAGCCATTAAAAAAATAAACTTTTTAATAAAAAACATTGACAAAACCACATAAAAGATGTATTATTGTTATAGAGTTTGCAAGCAATGCGGATAAGATTGTAGAAAGTGCATTGAATAGGATAAAAAAAGAAAATTATTTTTTATCCGTAAAACATATTTAGTGTGATAGACAGTTATTAGATTTAAAATATATGTCATGTGAATTAGCAATAACTAAATGATTTTTTGTATGATGTATATTTATATATTAGGGATGTAGCAATGAAAGCAGAAAATAGAATAAAAGACATCGCAATTACATTGAATGATACTGTGTGTAGTTTATGGAGAGTTGTAATGATGTGGATAACATTTATTAGCATACTATTTGTTGCTCTAGTTATGAATATTTTTTTATAGGAAGTGAGGAGGGTATTCTTGTTGGTATTATTATTTTATATGTTTTTAGTTTAATTGTTTTATTAGGAACAGTGTTTTTCACTATTACAAATATGAAAAAAAGAAAAAAGATAATTCAGTTTTTAGATGATGGGATTGTAGAATTTAATGCTTATTCTGAAAAATTAGATGAGGTCGTAAAAAAAGATAATGGTTTATATAGAATTCCAATCTTAGATAGAAAAGTAAAGATGACAAGTATAAGAGTGAAGTTTGAGATAGATGGTCAATTATATGAAAAGGATAGTGTACTCGGTGAGTATGAAATTGGATATAAAGAGAAAAAAGGTGCAGTAAAAAAAGGATATCACCGTTTTTTTAATAAGTATGCTGACAAGCATATCAGGATACTTTATTCGTACAAGTATGATGAAGTAATGATATTGAAAGATAAACAATAGGATGTGATATGTAAAATGACATAAAAATGAAAGGTAAAAATATTGGTTCCATGTTAGAGCCAATATTTTTTATATTTATGAGATAAATCAGCGGACTTTTCTTGAAATTGGCGGTAATAATTATAGGATAAGGTAATAACATAGGTAAAAACAAGATGATGAACACACAAGCAATAAGTATGCAACAAAATGCTCAACCCAAGCAAAGATTGGTATTGTTGTATAGGCATCAGTTAAGAAGCAGATGGATGCAAATACACCCTAGGTGTTTTGTCAATAGATTAACTGGCAATATTAATATTATGTGTGTAAATTAGATAAAATAATAATATTGTGTTTTATGAAGTACTGTTGGTTGCCTGAATAGTTTTGTAAAATATAATATAGAAAAATAAATAATAAAGTGAAATTTTATGAATGTAAAAAAGAACATGAATACCAAAAATAAAGTAATAGTCATAGCTGGCATTGTGTTAGCAATGATTTTGATAGTGAGTGTGATAGGTGTAGCAATTAGAAATGGGTCAGGTAAAACACCACCAGGTGATGGAGGAGGTGGTAATGGTGGTGATGGAGGCAACGGTGTTGTAGACATAACAGATTTTAGTCCAGATGGGATAGAGGCAAGAATAAGGCACTATTTACCAGAAGAAGAATTTTTGGAGATGTTTCCTGTTAGGTTTGGGACGCAAGGTTGGA
>JAITUJ010000052.1 GCA_031286385.1 Clostridiales bacterium
TTGTCTATATTTGTTCAATTGTCTATCGTGTGTTATATTTTGGTCATCTCTGCCTTGCAAGTTTTGCATTCCTTGATTGTACTCATCATTTTTGTTATGATATCGAATATCATTGTCAACTTTATTGTAGCTGTGCTGATATGCACTATTTTTCCTTACATCAGTCTGTTGATTGTCTGGTCTTTGTTTATCCTCATCCATGTCTTTGACATGGATGTTCCTTTTCTCTTTATCATTTTTTTTGTCATTTTTTACATTGTCAAAATCAGATTCATCTTTATCTGCCCAAAAAACAACAGAAAAACTGTTTTCAGTACCTGCCCATTCGTTTGTAAGTTCTTTTAACTCTTTTTGATAGCTTGTTTGCAATGCCCAATACTGTTGATGTTTTGCATCCATTATATCCATTTCTGACTTCAATTTAAACATGTGTTGGTACTTTGCGTTCAATTCATTTATTTTTTCATTGTAGTCCTCTGTACTCATTTTTTCATGATTTTTAACTGAACCAATTCTAAACTTGCTTGATATAGAACCACCCTTTGAAAGACCATTAAAAGGCATATTAAAAGACCTATCAAAATCATTGTTAAATACATACTTCAACACTTCGGGACTATCACTTGCTACTTGCTCAATTGCAATATCTTCCAATGGCAATACGGCACTGGCCATGACATTTACTGGTGTACTTTTCATTGCAAAACCAGCGATACCCGTTGTAACAAGTCCTGCAGCTAAAAGCACTTTGGACAAAGACTTCATTTTTTTCATACACATCCTCCTATAAGATGAACATTTTTTGTTTTCTAATTCTTGGTATGTGCAAAAAACTGTTTAATTATTCCAAAAATTGCAATCTGTTTATATTTTACAAACAAGTATTTAATGATGTTTAAATTTATATAACTGTTTTAAAATTTATTTTATCTGCTACAACGCTGTGCACCACAATTTTTATTTTATGCCCTATTGTGTACCTATGCTGTTTACCTATTACAGTAAGCAGTCTTTCATCTACTATATAGTTATCTTTTGGCAAATCTTGCAAACGCACAAACCCTTCTACTGTATTTTCAAGCTCTACAAACACTCCATTCACTGTCACACCGCTTAAAGTGCCCTCAAACTGCTGTCCAATTTTATTTTGCATAAACTGTGCCTTTTTTTTAGCTTCTACTTTTCTCTCTACTTCTATTGCCGTTCGCTCTGCTTGGCTACTTTTGATGGCAACCCGTGTTGTCATACTTGCAAATTTTTTTGTATCTTGTGAATTTAAATGAGCCTTTATAATTCGGTGTATCATCAAATCAGGGTAGCGGCGAATTGGAGAAGTGAAGTGACAGTAGTGAGCCAAAGCCAAACCAAAGTGACCTTTATTTTTTGATTCGTATGTCGCCTTCATCTGACTTTTTAAAGTTATATTGTTGACAGGAGCAGCAATATTCGCAGGGATACTTGACAACATGTCAGCTATATTTTTTGGTTTAATGTCACCCATGTCACCGTGTATTGTCAAGCCAAAAGACTTTAAAAAGTATAACAAATTTTCCATCTTTTTTTGGTCTGGGGCAAGGTGAACCCTAAATACAAAAGGCGTTTTTAATTTAAGAAAAGTTTTGGCTACCACTTGGTTGGCCATCAACATAAATTCTTCTACAATCTTGTGCGAGTATTCTCGTGGACGCTTAAAGATGTCTACAACATTGCCATCTTTATCCAAAACAATTTTGGACTCATGCAAGTCAAAATCTATACTCCCCCTATCTATGCGCTTTTTTGCCAAAATTTTTGTCAGTTCTGCCATATCGTTTATCATAGGACGAAATGTATCAAACTGCCTGTCCGTACTGCCATTCAAAATACTGGTCACCTGACTGTATGTCAATTGTTTTGCTTTTATTACACTTTGATAAATGGCACTTTTTAGTATATCTCCTTTACTATCTATATCTATCATGACCGTCAAAGTCAATCTGTCTACATCTGGATTTAGGCTACAAATGCCGTTTGACAGTGGCTTTGGCAACATCGGCAAAACAGAACCTGCAAAATAAACACTAGTACCTCTACGCTCTGCCTCTTTATCTAGTTGCGAATTTTGCTCAACATAATGTGCAACGTCAGCAATATGCACATACAATAAAAATCCTCGTTCAGTTTTCACTACACTAACTGCATCATCAATATCTTTTGTATCTTCACTGTCAATTGCAATGACAAGCTGATTTCTAAAATCTTGCCTATTTTTAATTTCGCTCTCACTTACAATTTGTGCAATTTCACTAGCTTGTACCATGGTCTTTTTTTCAAATTCTTCTCTCAAACCATGCTCTCTTATTATACTCAAAATGTCCACACCGTTTGTGTCAACTTGACCCAAAACTTCGGTCACTTTTACTGTAAATCCATTAGACCAGGATAAACCTAAAACTACTTTGTCACCATTTTTTGCAGTTTTTCTATGCTGGGGCAACACTACAAATTCGTTTCCATATCTCTTATCATCAGGTACCACCACTGCAAAGTTGTCATCAAAAACCTGCAACACTCCAACTATACTGTTTGTACACCTATGCACAATTTTTTTAACTTTACCTTCAAGTCCTCTATCTGTACTACAAACTTGCACAGTAACGGTGTCACCGTGCATTGCACTGTGCAAGTTTCTTTGGGGAATAAATACGTCGTTGCCATCTTTAACGATTAAAAAGGCAAAGCCCTTAGTAGAGCATTGCACTACACCTGTCAACTCACACAATGCACTTGTATTTTTTTTAAAGAACTTTTTTTGCTTTGATTTAGTATTCTTAAATTTATTCTTTTTTTTCATGAAATGTCTTTATTTAGATTTTATCAATGGATAACTTTTTTCTACCAACTCTTTTAATAAACCCAACGGTACATCACGCTTAGATAAACTGTACTCAAAGTATAATCCACATATGTATTTTGTAAATCAAGGCACATATTTATCAATATAAAAATTAACCTGGCAATGACCACAAACAAAACTTAATGAAAAGTTTTTGTCAAACTAAAAAAAGTGACAACCTTGTCACTTTTAATCTTTGTTATGCAATCAAGCCCATACAGGTTGCCAAACTACTCCAAACTTGTCTGTTAACCATGCACATTGTCTGATACCTTCCACACTCTGTGGACCCATCATGATAGTCCCTTCCTTAGATAGTCCATTTAATATTGCATCAAACTCACTTTGACTTTCACATCTTATCAGTAGTGAATTTGCCCAATTAAAAGCAGGAGCTGGATATTCCGATGTCATATCCAAAAACAAAATCTCTTGACCCAAAACTTCTATTGCGCCTTGAAGTACAAAATCTTGTTCTTTTTCTGACTTTGCCATTTCACGCTTACCATACTTTTGCAAATGTGTCACTTTAGCACCTTTGATACACTCACAGTAAAACTTCATAGCTTGCTCTGCTTGACCGTTGAATGTCAAGAAAGGAGCAATTTTTTGTTTAATCATAATTTAATCCTTTTAATAACTTACATTTAAGCTAATTTATAAATATCTACCTAAAAATAATAAACCAAATAACAAATACTTTAAGCATTTGTACCATTATAGATAACTACTGTGACAAAAAAAGCAACAGACATAACAAATATGGCACAAGCAAAAAATATGGTCAAACGCTTCATTGTCCCTTGCAAAGTCTTTTCCTTATTTTTGCTAAAATAAGTGTCCGTATCACCACTCAATGCACCCATTCCTTCTTGCTTTGATGGCTGCATCAAGATACAAAAGACCATTGCAATGGCTACTATAACAATGGCAATTATCAATACCATTCTAATGATGGGGAAACTATTTACAATCCAACTTGGTACTGTATTCATAATATTTTTTCACCTACTCTGCTTTAAATGGCAACAGTGCCATAACTCGCGCTCTCTTTATAGCTGTATTGATTTCTCTTTGATGTTTAGCACAAGCACCACTCATACGGCGCGGATGAATTTTACCCTTTTCTGTGATAAACTTTTTGAGCTTTGAAGTATCCTTATAATCAATATCAGATGACGCAAGTAATTTGTCTGCACAGTACAAACACACTTTACGCTTTTGAGGGCGTCTCACCAATCTCTTGTTTTTGTCATCTGCACCGTCATTTGCCTGTTGCATTTTTGTCGTAAAACTCTTTTTTTCCAAAATAAACTCCTCGCGGTCTTACTTTGCCGCTATTGCACATGTTTTTTACAAAATACTAAAACGGCAAATCATCATCACTCACCGGTGTAACTTCACTCACTCTTTTGCTACTGCTGTTTGCATGACCCAAATCCTTAGGTTCATATCCAGCGGCCTGCTGACTTCTTGGAGTCAAAAATTCTACATCATCAGCAACAATATCTACATACGTTCTCTTATTGCCGTCTTTGTCCTCAACATTGCGTATACTTATCCTGCCAGAAATTGCAACTTTGTTGCCTTTTACAAGATACTTTGCACAGTTATCTGCCAAACCACGCCATGCGACTATATTAAAAAAATCAGCCTCTTTTTGTTCGCCACCAAATTGATTGTTGACAGCTATACCAAATTTACACACACTAATCCCGCTAGAAATTGTAGAAAGTTCAGGGTCACGAGTTAGGTTGCCTACTAAAACTACTTTATTCATCTAAATTTCTCCATTTTGCGATTTAATACCGCCATTAATAAATTTTCACTAATTGTAATTTAAATTGCCGTTGATTGTTCCACTGCGTGATTTGACACTTCCTGTTTGGCATCTTTTAACTCTTGATTTGTTGCTGTATTATCCAAACTTTTTTCAGTATTTTCTATTTTTTCTTTTTCTTGTGTCTCTCTTTTCTTGCGTGGTTGAGGTTCAGTCAAACCATTTCTATTGATGACCATATGCCTCACTATATCATCTGATATACGCATCACTCTTTCCAATTCTTTAATAAAACTTGGTTTTGATGTAAAGTATATCAATGCATAAAAACCTTCCAATTTAAAGTTAATCGGATAAGCAAATCGTCTATTGCCCCACTTGTCAACTAGGTCAACTTTGCCTCCCGCTTTTTCTATCATAGCGGTGTATTTGCCTATAATTTTTTCTTTTGCTGCGTCCGTTGCGCCCATTTTAATTATAAACAAAACTTCATATTTATTTTCCAAAAATTCCTCCTCATGGTCTATTGCGGCTTACCAAATCAATATTTTTGATAAGCAAGGAGTACAAGCCAAAACTTGTATTCAGATACATTATAACACATTATGTGCCTTCGTTGCAAGCGTTTTTATACATATTATTTAGTCAATGACAAGCTTTAATAAATTCCACATTTGCATAGATTTTACTGCCATTGTAAAACTGAATAACTGTAACATCATCATGGACATATTTATTGACGAACATGCAGTCACCCAAATGACTAGAATTTTTGAACTCAACCTTCACTGACTTTATAGCGCTACTGTTGTCTAGATAATCCGTTGCCTTTTGTATATACCTGACATTATTGGTATGACCATAGCTGTCCAGATACCAATATGGTACCAAAACTTGTCCGCAATGGATAGGTTCACCCTTGCATTCAACTTTTCTAGGTGAATATTCCATATCCAATTTTGGTTCTAATGGATAACTAGCCAAAAAATCACTGTCAAGTTTTGTCAGCTTGTTTTTGAGTAAGTCCACAAACGCACCCATTGCATATGTCTTTACCAATATATTATTGTGCATATCATAAACAAATGTATTGCGGAATCCAAACAGATTTTGCACTTCATAAATGGAAGTACAAATTGTAATTTCATCGCCATAACTTGGCATGGTTAAAATTTGAGCATATCTACTAGTTAGATACATTCCAAAATTGTTACTTTTTAAATAGTTAAAAAGTAACATGTCACTGTCTATTTGAAACTGCTCACAGTCCCCAATTGCATCAAAAAGTGCCCAAACTGACATTTTTCCATCAGCACGCGTTTTACTTATTCCTATTCTAGTTTGATATTTGTACATAATTATTTCTGATCATCATCTTTGCGTTGGCGATAATTTTTATAACCTTCTTTGTGATTGTCACCTTGATCCCATTTTTTACCGTCTTGTGTAAATAGAACACCGCCTAAAAAACATATAGCCAAAACAACTACCAAAAGCGGTATCCAGACTTTATCTGGCCAAGCAATTGCACTGACAAAAGCCAACACCGCAACAGATGCAATGATTGCACCACTTAAAATGTACACTTTTTGGTATGATTTTGTACTTTCATCCACTGTACCCTTGACAATCAAACAAGCGGCTAAAGTACCAGACGAGATTGTCAAAAACCAAGCAAAGTTGAATGCCCCAAAGGCGTCCTTACTAGAAGGCATTTCACTCAATAGCCAAAATACAGCTGGCAGTAGTATACCCAAAGCTATTATAAGCCAATAAATTGTAGATTTTTTCATTTTTTTCTCCTATATAAAAAAGATAGCCAAAGCAGCCGCCGCCAATAGCACTGCCCCCAACCCAAAAAGCAAACTTACTTTACCCTTTGAAACAGGGGTCTTGCCAAAAATCTTGCCTGTATAGCCGTTTATAAAATAATTGTAGTCTTTTTTGCCATAATTGCAATGCCCAACATAAACAGGTAATAGAGTGTATTCGTAGTTTATATTGTAACAGTGAGTATCTATCTTGAATCTACCTACCACGTCAAAATGATACTTACTTCTCAAACTTTGCATTATACGCTTGTCTGTTTGCCTGTTGATTAAAACTTTGGCGTCATCCCAACATTTTAGTCCGTCTTTTTGATAGTGGTTAGCTTGAAAACCTTGCAAGAAGTTATCTGTATAAATGCTTGCTTGTGTCACATCAAAAGGTGCAATTTTTGACATAGAGTTCACACTAATTTTTTCGCAAGCTTGAATTGTCACATCTTGGTATTTTTCATAATGAGTGCCTGAAACATTAAACCATCTAGTATGAGTCACCGTTTCCGTTCTGCCATTCACCTTTCTAACAGTCGTATAGTGTTTTCCGAGCTGACCATGATACTTACTAAATGTGTCACTGTCAAAGACAAATGCTGGATTGTAAACTCCACGCAAATTTTTCGATTCAAAACTCTTTTTAAAAACTTTGGGAGCAAAGAACTTTTTTACAACCCATTTTTGCGCTACATCACTTGCACTTTGCTTATCCAGCCCAAATGGCAAAACTGCATCAGGTTTTACACCAGACAGTCCACTCACAGCAACAATATTGGTCGAGCGACAATACGGACATTCTTTGGCAATTTCAGATTTGTGCAAAATCTCTACCGCACCACAACCAGCACAAGAGTACATGTTGGTTTCTGACTTCCAATTATCACGATTATCTGCTAGCTTTTGAATACTCTGTTTTTCTGTTGATTGTGTTTTTTCAAAATCAACTGTTGTACCACAGTATTCGCACTTCAACATTTGACTGTCTGGGTCAAAAGCTATGTTTGCGCCGCAGCCTGGACATTGGGCTACATCAACTTGCGTTTCTTCCATTTGATTGTTTTCTTCTACTTTCTCTTGATTAGACATCATGTATTCTCACCCTTTTAATACTTTACCTCGCCTTACCCCAAGCTTTGAGTACTTTACCCACTGTGCTATGGATTCAGCAAAGTCTCCTATTTTTTCTAAATATTTACCAATCATCATAAAGTACAGTACACTGTCTGCGTTTTCTGACTTAGACTTGATTTTTTCTAGCATTTGCTCTTTTAAGCTAGAAAAATATCTGTCCATTGAATCATCTTGATTGATTACTTTTTCTGCCAATTGTAAATCCATTTTTACAAAACTCTGAACACAGTCATTTACCATCGCTGTGGCAAGTGTGCCCATAGTGTGCAGTATCTTTATGTCAAACAGATGCTCATTCTCTCCCAAATCCAAAACGATATGGCATATTTCTCTAGCTTGTTTGCTTATTCTATCCAAATCCGTCACAATTTTTAACGCTGTCGTTATAGTACGCAAGTCACAGGCAACTGGTTGTTGCATCAGCATAATTTTTAGTGCCTTGTCTTCTATTTCATCAATTTTTGTGCGCGTTTGATGAGCGATATCAATGACGCCATTGCACAGTTCCAAATTATGTTCTTCAAGTGCCTGTACACTGTCACATATTATGTTACTAACTACAACACCCAGTTCAACAAGTTCTAAGTTGAGAGCATCCAATTCCATTTGAAATTTATTTCTTAACATATTTTAATTTAGTACTATGCTAGCTATCATAGTTTACTCCTTTTTAAATTTTAACAGACCTGTATCTCTATCACCCAAACCTACCCGTTATATATTTTTCACACTTTTCATTTTTTGGATTGCTAAAAATCTGTGTAGTTTCCCCAAATTCCAGTATTTCTCCATTCAAAAAAAATGCAGTCTTGTCGCTTATGCGTGTGGCCTGTTGCATGTTGTGCGTGACAATTACAATAGTGTAGTTGATTTTTAAATTTTCACATAGGTCTTCTATAATAGCAGTAGATATAGGGTCAAGAGAACTTGTAGGTTCATCCATCAACAGTATTTTGGGTTGAACAGCCAATGCTCTCGCTATACAAATCCTCTGTTGTTGCCCACCAGATAAGCTAATTGCTGACTTTTTCAAGTCATCTTTTACTTCTTGCCATATACCAGCTTTTTTCAAACTATCTTCTACAATAGGGTCAAGGTCTTTCTTTTTTTTGATACCATGTGTTCTAGGTCCAAAAGCTATATTATCAAAAATACTCATAGGAAAAACATTGGGCTTTTGAAAGACCATACCTACATTTTTTCGCAAGTTGTTAATGTCTATGCCTTTCCCATATATGTCACCAAAACCTTCTATCACAACCTTTCCTCGCACTCGACACCCATCAATTAAATCATTCATACGATTAATGCATCGCAATAGACTTGACTTACCGCAACCACTTGGACCTATAAACGCCAAAATCTCACATTTGCTTACAGAAAGGTTTATAGACTTTAAAGCGTGATGATTACCATAGTGTAATTGTACATCTTTTATTTCTATGATATTTTCTTTCATATTTTTAATATTTAAAATTATTCCTTCCCAATCTTTTTCCTACAAATGACAACACCAAGTTTAACAGCAATACGACAATCAATAGCACTACACAAGTAGCCGCTGCTTGGTCAGAACTGCCAAAGTTGCCAAAATAATATATGTTCAGTGCTAAGCTAGTACCTGGACTCATAACTCCATCTGGAACAATGTTTACCATTAACCCTATGGTGAGAATAAGCACGGCACTTTCTGATATAACTCTGCCTACTGTTTGTATCAGAGCAGAAGCAATTCCCACGGACGCACAAGGCAAAACAACTTTGAATGTTGTCCTAACTTTACTAGCACCCAATGCCACACTACCTTCTCTGTAAATATGAGGGACCGTTAGCAAACTCTCTTCTGTAATTCTTATTACTGTGGGCAGTGTCATAATTGCCAAAGTGACACCTCCTGCTAAAAGTGAATAAGACCAGCCAAACAACCCTACAAAGAATATAAACCCAAACAAACCATACACAATGCTAGGGATTGCAGCAAGAGAATCTATTGCCAAACGAATATATTTTACACCTTTTGCTTTCCTTGCATACTCTGACAGAAAAATAGCAGAACCTACTCCAATAGGTATAGAAATGCAGAGAGCAATGCCAACCAAAATTAGCGTACCTACTATCGCTGGAGTCAAGGTTGGATTGTCCAGAGTGTACTTACCAAATACAAAGTGCCAACTGACATAGGGCGTGCCTCTTATCAATATAAACAGTATCAGACCAACAAGAGCCAATACACCTAAAAATGCTGCAAAAAAACTGGATACTTTTAAAAACGCATACCACGCTTTTTGTCTACTTTCGGCTCGCCAATTTTTGTCCAAGAGCTCACTCAATTGGCGACATATTACATTCAACTTACAGACTACAACCAACCAAACAAAAAACTGACCTAGCTTGACAAAAGGATATTTTATAAAAAATTTTGTTCTTTTGTACAGCAATGCTACGCGTAAATGTAAAAAACTGGTGTGATCTATTAATTTTTGTGCTTGCCGTTCGTTGTGTCTCTTTAATGTCAATTTGTAAGATTGATTTGTTCTTTTAATTTTTACGGTCATTAAAAATACATTGAGTAAGATAGTGAATACAAACAAAACCACACCGCACGCTATCAAAGCCTCAAAAGCAAGTCCACTTGCTTCACCAGAATTTCTAGCTATCAAGGCTGTCAAAGTATCTATACTTTGCAACCATGAAGTAGGTATTTGTGGTGATCCACCTATTACCATAATGACCGCCATAGTCTCTCCAATAGCTCTCCCTATGGACAACACCACAGCTGTATAAACTCCACTTTTTGCAGCAGGCAAAACCACTTTAAAAACGGACTGCTCTTTTGTCGCGCCCAAAGCCAAAGCGCCTTCGTAAAAATTTCTGGGAACTGCTTTTAAAGAATTTAAACTTATCGTGACAATAGTGGGCAATATCATAATGGAGAGTATTAAACTGGCAGCTAGTATTCCCTCTCCTACAAAAGTGGGAGAAATTTGTCGCAAAGCAGGCACCACTACCAAAATACCAAAAAGCCCAAATACCACAGAGGGGATTCCCCCCAAAAGGTTGATAAGCTGTTCTAAAATACCTCTAATTTTTTTTGGACAGAATTTAAAGATGAACACAGCAATAAAAATCCCTATTGTCAAGCCAATCATTGTTGCCAAAGCAGTGACATATATTGAACCCAAAATCATAGGCAACACACCATAAGACTGGTTTGTTGCACCTGGATTATTGTGCCAAACAGTACCAAACAAAAACTTAAACAGCCCAATTTCTGCCATAGCTGGAATTCCCCTACTAAACAAAAATAAAGCAATTGCAAGCAAGGCTACTATGCTAAATGCAGCTGAACAAAGCAAAAAATACTTTGCTATCCCATCTTTTAACTTTACTGTCATCATTTTTTTGATTTATGTGTCTTAAATACACATTAAATAACATTTTGTTCTGTATATGCCCATTATTTTAGACATTTTTATTGAAATTCCAACATGGCTTTCCAAGTTGCAAAACTTACACCAGAGTCGTTATCTATCAAATTCGCCAAATTTTGCATGGTCACACTTTGACCCTGCTCTTGTATATCATCCGTCAAATCGGACTTTGGTATGCCTAAATAATTACTTGAATGTACAATCACAGCTATTGCATCGATTGCTAAGTTTGTCTGCCCTACATTGCCTACTCCTGCTCCTTGTTCTATATCATCAATGTGACTTTGTGTCACTACTGCACTCTGCATTCCAAAATCACTATTGTCATTTTTTATATCATTTCGACCTGGTCCACTGCCAGCTGCTGTCAATTCAATTTTACAATTTGGCTGATAATCTAAAAATTTTTCTCTCAATCTCTGCATCATAGGTTCCACAGTTGTAGAACCGGATACCCTTATTGTACCTACTAAATCTGCAATAGGTTTGTACTCTGCGTACCCCTCACTGCTGGGGAAGTTGACATACCCTCTACTTTGCACAATGTCTTGCGCCTGTTGTGATTGCAAAAAATCGTTAAAAGCGCTTAAATGTCTTTGCTTCATTCTATCAATACGGTATAAAACGGACAGAGGTCTCCACAACTTGTACTTATCGTCCAAAATATTTTGAGTAGTAGGCAAGTATTTGTCCACAGGCAAAAGTTTGACGCTGTCATTTACAAACCCCAAGCTGTCATAACCTATACTTTGAGGGTCAGAGGACACTCTTGCCAAAATCGCAGCAGTGGAGTTCAATTCGATAGAGCCAAGTTTCAATCTTATATCAGCCTGTTTACTGCCAAAAAGCAAAGTAAAAAAGGCTTCTCTTGTACCACTTGCACTGTCCCTACTGATAATAATGATAGGTCTATCCACTCTAAACTGATAGTCACAAGCTGTCAGTCCAAAAACTGACACGATGAACAACAAAAGTGCACTCAACTTAGTCGCAATGGAAAATTTATTCTTTGATACAATAAACATATTTAATTTTTAGCCAACTCCAAAAATATCTGTTCTAGTGACATGTCTTTACTGTTTTTAAGTTGCTCCATAGTACCCACTGAAACCAATTGCCCTTTAACAATTATGCCTATGCGGTCGCATATTCGTTCCGCTACTTCCAAAATGTGAGTGCTAAAAAAAACATTATTACCATCATTACAGTGCCCTCTCATAAGTTCTTTTAACTCAAAATTGGATTGAGGATCTAAGCCCGTCATAGGTTCGTCCAGTATCCACAGTGGAGGTTTGTGTATCATTGCACCAATGATGTGAATTTTTTGTTTCATGCCATGACTATAAGTTCTGATTTGTGCATCATAGCTGTCTGTCAACTTGAATACTTCCAACATTCTCTGCGAACGCTCTTTGCGATCTGCAAGGGATACCTTGTATATGTCAGCCATAAAATTTACATATTCTCTACCTGTAAGTTTGTCATATATGATATGGTTGTCAGACACATATCCAAAGTTCTGTTTTGCTTTAAGTGGCTCTGTTTTTAAGTCAAAACCACAAATTTGAATCTCGCCCAATTCATATGGCAAAATCCCTGTTATAGCCTTTATTGTAGTGGTCTTACCTGCACCATTTGGGCCCAAAAAGCCAAATATCTCACCTTTTTTTAACTCCAAAGTCAAATTTCGCACTGCGTAAATGTTTGACTTTGCGTACGCTTTTGATAAATTTGTTATTTTAAGCATAATCCAATAAAATTTTATTTGTAATCAACAAGCTTTTTAATCTAAAAAATAATTTCTATCTACCAATTCATCTGGCATATACTGTTGTTCTAACAAGTTGTCATGAAAGTCGTGAGGATACTTATACGGAGTGCCGTCATCCAATACACTTTTATAATGTCTGTCCCTTAAATGGTAAGGTACTTTTAATATACCAAATTTTTTTACATCCTCTTGACAAGCATACATTGCTTTTAGAGCTACGTTTGATTTGGGTGCATTGCTGACATAGACTATTGCGTGAGACAGGGGTATCCTACCTTGATCCAAACCCAACCTTTCGTAAGCTTGATAAGCATTCATTGCCACAACCAATGCGTTGCTATCTGCCAACCCTACATCTTCACTAGAATGCACAACCAAGCGTCTAAAAATTGTCAATGGGTCACATCCAGCTTCAATCAATGAAAAAGCCCAGTAAAGTGCAGCATTTGGATTAGAGCCACGCAGTGACTTACAAAAAGCAGAAAGCATATCATAAAAATCTGTATCATCTATGGACAATGCAATTTTGTTGATGGACTGCTCTGCCACACTGACACTAAAATGCACTGAACCTTCTTTATCTATTGGGCTACTCAACACACCCAACTCCAATGCGTTGAATGCACAGCGTAAATCTCCACCAGACATAGATGCTATGTGTTTCAAAGCTCCATTTTCTGCCACCACACTTATGCCATCAAAGCAACTGCTCTCATGAACACAATATTCCAGCTTTTGTAAAATTTCTTGTACACTCAATGCTACCAGCTCAAATATTCTACACCTTGACACAATGGACTTTGTCATTGCAAAGTTTGGATTTTCCGTAGTACACCCCAAGAGTGTGATTACGCCTTCTTCTATACTAGCTAGTACACTATCTTGCTGTGCTTTGTTCCATCTGTGACATTCATCAAGCAACAAAAATGTCTGTTTGCCATAAAGCTGTAAATTTATTTTGGCATCATCTATGACTTTTTTAGCATCATTTACTCCGCTACTGACAGCGTTCAGCTGTACAAAATGTTGCTCACTAGATTGTGCTATCAACCTTGCTAGTGTAGTCTTTCCACAACCAGGAGGACCACAGAAAATACAACTGCCAAGTTTGCCTGTTCTAATTGCTCTTTGCAACAGTTTGTCTTCGCCCAAAATGTGACGCTGTCCTACAAAGTCTTTCAACGAATTTGGACGCATTCTGTCAGCTAACGGTCTATTTTTTGTCACTGTATTGTAGTCAAAGAGAGTGCTCATAAATTATGAAGTTGTGTTAACAAATTCCTGCCCCATTTTACATTAGTATAACATATAAAATTTTAAAAGTAAACTAAAACTTTTAAAATTGTCATATAATTTTATATTAAACTGATAACTGCCTCGCTTAACGCTACTTGTCAAGTTTCAAAACACTCATAAAGGCATGACTCGGGACTTCCACAGTGCCTATTTGTCGCATTTTCTTTTTGCCTTCTTTTTGCTTTTCCAAAAGTTTGCGTTTTCTAGAAATGTCACCACCATAACACTTCGCCAATACGTCTTTACGCAAAGCACGCACAGTTTCTCTGGCTATAATTTTTCCGCCTGCTGCTGCTTGGATAGGAATTTCGAACATCTGTCGTGGTATGACGTCTTTTAGTTTTTCCACTATTGCACGCCCTCTATCGTAGGCTTTATCTTTGTGCACAATCAAACTCAACGCATCGCAGACATCATTATTTAAGAGAATGTCCAGTTTGACAAGTGCACTCTGTTTGTACCCTTTGAGTTCATAATCAAGACTGGCGTAACCGCGTGTACGTGATTTTAAACTGTCAAAAAAATTATATATAATCTCATTTAGTGGCAACTCATACTTCAATTTTACCCTAAGGCTGTCAAGATAAATCATATCTTTATACTCACCTCGCTTTTCTTGGCACAAATCCATTACTGCGCCTATATAATCAGGAGGGGTGTACAATTCAACAGATACCATAGGTTCTTGTAAAAATTCAATATCATTGGAATTTGGCAAATTGCTTGGATTGGAAACATTTACAATGGTGCCATCTGTTTTTGTAACTTTGTAAACGACACTTGGAGCCGTTGTAATTAGATCCAAATCAAACTCTCGTTCCAATCTTTCTGTGATAATCTCTAAGTGTAATAGTCCCAAAAAACCACACCTAAATCCAAAACCCAATGCAACGGATGATTCGGGTTCAAAAAAGACAGATGCGTCATTTAGTTTGAGTTTTTCCAGAGCATCTTTTAAGTCATTGTACTTAGCTCCGTCTGTGGTAAAAATTCCACAGTAC
>JAITUJ010000072.1 GCA_031286385.1 Clostridiales bacterium
TTTCATATGTGTCTTTGTTCAAAAACTTTTTAAATCTATTTACGGCTGCATCAGGACTCGTTGAGGAATCATCTTTAGCTCCATAATGTGCATACAAAGTGTGATCATTAGATTGATTGACTGTCGTACCCTGAGTGACAAGAGTACCCGAACTTGACTGTGTGTACCAACCGTTAAAACTTTTATCAGACGGCGGGGTAACTGTTGCTAGCACGCCATAACTTTGTCCTACTGTAACTTCCTTTGACGCAATGCTCAAATTACTTCCGCCATTGGCATCAAAACTAACCGTCAAAATTTGTTCAGGCACATCATTTTTTTCCCACTTTGCATATACAGAAAGATTTGCGCTGATAGTAACAGTAGAAAAGTTAAAAGCGTCATTAAATGTACCGTTGTCTTTGTACCAACCAACAAAAATAGAACCAGCCTTTGTGGGAGTTTCCGGAGATAAAAGACTTCCAGCGTCTGCAATTTTGGTAATCTGCCCTTCTCCGTTGCTAAAAACTCCACCATTTGCATATAGAGTAACAGTGAATATTTGAGATTGGCTACTCTCCCACTTTGCATAAATTTTGATATCAGAATTTATCTTTGTATTAAAATTAAAAATATTGTTGAGCGTAATGTCCGAATACCAATCTACAAAAGTGTACCCATTTGGATGCGTTGGATTTGCAGGTCTACTAGCCGTTTCACCTTTCTTTACTTTTTGAGACTGAATAACAGAACCACCTATCGTATCAAAATTGACATTATAGTATACATTTTGATTTTGATTTCCATTCTTTTTTGGACTACAAGCAACTAAAACAAAGGAAAATGACATGACGAACAACATCATCACAGATATCAATCTAACAGTGCTAAAAAGCTTTGTATTTTGTGTTTTTAAAGACATAGTATACGGCTCCATTTAATGTACATTAAAGTATAACATAAATCAATATGGACTAAAAACAAGTACCCTTAACGAGGATACACTTAAAATTTCAAAAATAAATGATTTAAATGTTACAATAATAGTATCTAGCTGTTTTCATATTTTATACACAAAAAAAATGACAGAGCTCACAATATAAACTATCCATCATTTTTTATAAGTAAATAAAATTAGGTTTGTAATATATTACAAACCTAATTTGCTATGAAAATAAACTTTGAATTTAAAATATATTTTTAATTATATAATGAGTTTACGCGCCACAAAGTCTAAAATAGTATTCTCATTCGTGTCCATATTTGCTCTAAGTTTAGTTTTCCCATCTTGTATTATATACATTAAAAATTGATTTTTTTAATTCAGTTCTTTTTTACTTGGCATTTTTCCTCCTTCATTCTTACTTCATTATACCATATTACACAGACTATGCAAATAGATAAAGGATTAAAAGTGCTAGTGTTATAGCCTATTCTTTAGTTGGAAAAGTATTTGACAAATGTTTACAGTCATGTTATAATACAGGTGGGTACTTGACTTGTCCCCTTAGTTCCTTGTTCCTTGTTCCTTGTTCCTTGTTCCTTGTTCCTTGTTCCTTGTTTTTTGTTTTTTGTTTTTTGATTATCCATACTAGTCAAATTAAACAACAAACAACCTACAAGATAAAACATAAGTACAATCAATAATCAGCATCGCATCAATCTACATAGAAAAATTGGAGTATAGTTTTAGTACTGATATCAAAAATGGTATACATTTTTGAAAAAAGGAGAACGGAACTATGCTCAAAAAAAAAGCTAGTTTAATGACAAAAATGCTCATTGCAGTCTTGGTGTTGGTATTGCCAATATCTGCTGTTGTAGCAAGCATGCTAAACACTAAAAGTGGTATGGCGGCAGAAGCACCACAATTGATGCAGAAACAATTTGAGAAAAAATTGAGTCAATCAAAATTGTATAATGAGGTATTGGGTGATAATGCATTGGATCAAAAGTTGGTTTATAGTGGTTTAGTTGATTTGGATAGCATAGTCAACTATTTCAACAATTTAAGTGCGATAATTGACGAGTTGTTAAAAAATACAAATACTGACGATATTGCTGTGTTGCAATCAATCACTCAAAAGAACAATACTGACAATGATGGTCAATCTAGTAGAGGGACAGGATTCTTAGGGATAAGAATGTCTCGTTCTGATATGTATAATTTTATTGGAAATGTAGATGGTTATTTCACATATCTTAGTATGGCAGAGTTAGCCGCAGTCGCTGCTCAATTTGTGTTAGTTGGTACAGCTTATTTTGCTGTATTTACAGCATGGATAAATGTTATTCTCGTTATTGGGAATATTGTTTATGGTATTCTTGTAGCTATGGCAGCAACAATTTTAGGTTTTTTGATATGGTCTTATATTGAAGGCTTTAACAATATTGAATTTGGGGTAAGATACAATACATTTCTTGGAGTTCCAACGGGTGGATTTGAATTTGTAAACGACAGATGGTAAAGGCTTTTTAAAAGTAAGATGTGACTGTTCAAAAATATTTTTGAACAGTCACTCACTTGTTTATGTATTTTAAATTTAAGTTTTTAGTGCGTCGTATAAATTTTAAGGAGAGTTTTATGGATCAAAAAACACAAAAAAAGATAAATTTTTATAAATCTTTGTTTATATTGTATACTTTGTTTGTTCCATTTTCTTTGTTTTTTTCTATTTTTAGTGCAAATCTGGATTCTTTTGTTGCTGATCAGATTGTCATTTATTGCAGTGCAATAGTTTTTTTAGTTGTACTCATGAGATATCTTTATGCATTTAAATTGGAAAGTTATATAACAAAAAAATATAGAAGTTTGGAGTTATGGTTGCATATAACAACGCTTTTGGGTTGTTTGCTATGGTTTTTTATCGTTAGGGATAGGATAGTAGAGCGACAGAGGGTGCTTTGGTTGCAGGTGTATATAGCTCCATTTTTGGTTTTGTCTTTGTTTGCATGTATGAGCATGGCACATATTGGGACAAAAAGAGTATTTTATTTTTATCACAAGTATGCGTATGACAATTGTTTTGGAGGATTGTTTTTAAGGTTTGTCAAACCATTTCATCCAAAGTTTGCAAGTCAATTAGAAGTGGCAAAGCAATTTTATAAGAGCTTGCTTATCAACTTGTATGCAACTATATTTTTTTTGATTTTGTTTTGTGGTTTTACGATGTTTGGGTGGGTGTTTTTGACAACATTTTTTATATTTTTTATCGTGCAACACAAAAAAGCCCTTGCCTTAACGGACTTTTCTAAAAGACAAAAAATTGTGATTTTTTTAGCTGGCAGCATATCTATGATATTGGCACTATTTTTTGCTATTTTTTCGATACAAGGTACTATTTTTACTATGATGTTTCACATAACCAACTCTAAAGACGGTTATGTAGGATACGGTAATTTTAATTTTATCTATTTGTCATTGTTTTTGACAATACCTGTCATCATCATAAGATATAAAATGATCAAATTTTATAAAACTACAACTGAAGCATCAAAAGATGCAAGCTTAACCAATCTTTGAGTTGTAAGTATCTGTGTAAGGGAACAGCTATCTCTACAAACGAGTAATATGGTTATAACTTTTCTTTTTTTAAAAAACTTATCATTGTCATTGTCCCCCTATCAATAATTAAAGGTATACCACGTTACAAAGTTCTTATACCATTCTGCAGTTGTTTCTCCCCATTTTTATGATAACTTTTCTCATTCACATATCCCTATTATAATGCATAAAAATCACAATCTTTTTCTTGTTGTGATAATTCTATACTTTTTGTCAATCTTCTTAAACCATTTTTAACATAAATTTCTTTATTTAATGGTCTTAACATTGCCAAAACTTCATTTAGATAATTTTCCCAATCTTTGCCGTCTGTTATTGTTTTGTTATGATTTAATATTCCAACTTTATAATGGTCAACATATGGCAAGCTTTCTTTCATAATCTTTAAACTTTCTTCGGGTTCAATACATGGTTCAAAACTTGCGTGGGTTTTAATATCATTTTCGTGCAAAATTTTCAAGGCTTCAATTCTCTGTTTTGACAAATTTGCATTAGGCTCCCAAAATTTACTTTTATTTTCATTAAAAAAAGTAAGCGTTGTGCCTGCTATTATTCTATCGTCAAATTGTTTTATTATACCTAAATCTCGCAGCATTTTTTGCGGATTCTTTGTGCAAATACAAACTGGAATTTTGTAGTGATTTAGTAATTTTAATGTTTCTCGTGTTATCAAATTATCGTCCATACTATCGCCATAGACATCACCAACAAAAGATATCCATACTTGATTTTGAAAAGTTTGTTTACTTAATTGTTTTTCTAGTTTTGATAAAAAATTTTTGCGAGGCTCTGCAATATTAAAATACCAATCATGTGTTTTATTTGTCGTTTTTGGCACATAACAATATTTGCATTTATGATTTGCTCTTAGATACTACTTGTTCCCAATTGATAAATGATATTGAGTTTTCACTAAAACCACTTGTCAAAACATCACTCAAAATCATACTCTTATTGAGTGGGAAATAATATTCCATCTTTGACCTGCTTTGTTGTTCCAGGTCCCCCTTGCCCGGTGTCAACCAAACAAAAACAAAGCCACTATTGTGTACAATAAACTCATTGACAAAGTTGCAAAGCATGAGAGTTTTGCCACTGCCCGTAGGTGATTTTAAGATGATCTCTTTTTTGTCATTTTCAGTATATCTTAGCAATTGAAATCCCGTAGGTGCGTGTTTTTTGAAGAAAAATAATCAAAATTTTGATTAAAATTAGGTGGTTTTCAAGTTTGGAGTTATTGCTAAGACACTACATTGGTATTTTGACAAACTCACTAAGACAAATTTTTCATACTCAAAATGCTATGACACTGTATATTGTGGTTGATTTGTTATTATACCACTGTATGTTGTATGTAAAAAAGAAAAACCCCGCTGAAAAGCACTAAGACTTATTTACGGGGTATTGTGGTAAAGGGGGACAATACGCAGGTTTTTGATTTCTAAGATTGATTTTGCGATTACGATGAATGCACTTTTTTTTGTTATTAACTCAAATTTATAAGTCTACAAAAAAACTAATCGAATGAAAGATACTTATTTGCTACATATTCTAAATACCTAGAGCTCTCTTCTTTGTTATTAAATTCATTAGGAGCATTGACTATAGATATGTTAATATTTGTAGTTTTACGCTCACCGCAATATACTTGTTGTTGAATTTTATCAAAAAATTTAGCCCAAGTTAACGAACAATTTAACGCTATAACATCTCCAATATTGATAATATATGGCGGTTCAATAAAAAATCCATTTATCCCTTTTATAATATCTCTTCTAGTGCTATTATTAAATTGAGTAGCAACAATATCGTCTTGCATACTCATCATTTTTTGATAAAGATCGCTATGTCTAGGAGCATGACCATACTCGAATAAAATTCTTTCACTGGTAGTATTGTTTTTCAGAAATTCTTGTAAAATTTCAAAGGTTGACTTGTAAAACTCTTTACATTCCTTTTGTTTATAAAACTTTACATTTTCTATTAGACCAACATTATCAGAACATTCCTTGTAGATGATGTCATCACATAAAATAACTATATTTTTTATTCCTGCATTTTTCGTTTGCTCTATACAATGTTCTAAAAGAGATTTACCATCGACACGCAACATGACCTTAGAATGTCCTAATGACATACGTTCCCCAATTCCACCAGCCATAATAATAGCATCGATAGACTCATTTTTTAAATTGTTACTCAAATAACCTCCAGTATGTATAATAAATTCCTCCTAATTATTATACACCACTGATTGTATTTTTGCCAATATTTTGTTCATATTTATTTAAAATATTTCTATCTTTTGTTTCAAAGGCACGAATCAATATCAATATCTCCTCAACCACATTATCAATAGATTTATCTATACTACTATTATCAATAACAAATCTGTTACCATATTGATTATTGATAAATTGATTATTAATAATTTCTTGAGTTTTTAAAATCTTATCTATATTGCTTGTATACTTGGTTCTAATCTGATCATTTTGTGCTTTTGAGCTTAATCTTGCTAACAACACATTTTTATCTTTTGTAACAAGATTTATAAACAATGCTTTTCCTTTTATAGATTGTATATGCTCAGGTAAAATATTTATACCTTCTATTATAGCCCCATTTTCTTGGCTATTGCGTACATAGTAATCTGCAATTCCTTCTATAGTCTTTGATAATAGCATACACTGTGCTACATAATCATCATGCCCATCTAAATCTATTGTTGAATCGGCTAATAAGTCAAAGTCGTCATTCTTATTAGCCTCTTTAAATAAATTTTCCCATGTTCTCAATGTGTGTCTCATAACATTTGTTTCAGCAACAGAACCTCTATTGGCTAAACAATTAGATATTGTAGTTTTCCCAACTCCATTTGTGCCTGTAATAAATACAACAATTCCTTTTGGAATTTCCCTACTGGCAACACTAATATTAGAGCGTATCCAACCATTTCTAGGAATATTGGTCATCGCATCTACTAGGCTCGTTAAAACCCCCGATGCCAAATCAGCTTTTTCATTCCATGGAAAGCACATTTTCATACTCATAGCTTTTTCTTTAAACTTTTTTAATTTTTCTTTTTTATTAACATCTTCATCATAACGACTATTATTACTCCGACGATTATCTGACTTGTAAAAAGTTAAAATTGGTATTCCTTTTGATTTAGCATAATCAAATTCTTTTTCGGTATAACTAACACCATTGGAATCTACAGAACCATACTTTTCTCCTATTATTAGCACATAATAATCAGTTTCATCTATCACTCTTTTAATGTATACAAATTGTTCATCATTTGTAGCAGGAAACAATTCCATTCCAACAGGAATGCAATTTAACCCTTGCAAAGATTTGAATACTTGCTTGCGTTCATCCTTTAAATCGGTATAAGTCGAACTCACAAAAACCTGATATAATTTTTTCATATTTTTATATTGCAAATTTATTTTGGCATTAAAAATCTTCACATCATCATAAGCTTGACTTGACTTTCAAAACTTGTAATAAATCATAGTTTAATACTGTCGCCTAAAAGGCGACAGTAAATGGGTATACCCATTTATCAAAAATTCAATTCTACTGAATATATTATACCATAAAATCAACAAAAAGTAAAGCAAAAATGGATAAATTGCGACAAAAAAATAGAATGATTCGCCCAGTATTTTACTAAGCGAATTATTCTATTTGATCAGTCAATATTCTTATCTTCCACTTCCATAAGCACCATCCCAGCCCCAGCTGCCACTTGAACCGGCTCTGCCGTTGCTTCCGCCTGTTATTCCACTTCCGCCATAGCCTTGTCGTCCACCCCAGCCGTATGAACCTGCGTATCCACGACTTCCTGCCCAACCTCTGTATCCTAGACTTGTGTTGGTTGACACTGCATATTGTCCGTTGCCGGCGTTGCCACCGTCACCGCCACGACCACCGTTTCCGCCGTTGCCTCCATCTCCTGCCCATTGGTCGCTGCCTGCAAATAGTCCGCCTGTGCGATTTTGTCCATCACCACCTCGTCCGCCGTCGCCCCCTCTGCCACCATTTGCTCCATTTCCACCATCACCACCATAAAGGTAAAGATAGCCAGAGTTTAATTGGCTGAAACTTCCTTGAATTGCGTATCCGCCATTACCACCGTTTCCACCCCTTGCTCCGTTGTATCCGCTTGTTCCATTACCGCCATGTCTTGTAGAAGAACCTCTGTATCCATCTCTGCCTGCATATCCGCTACTGCCATTTACACCATACAGTCCGTTTCCGCCACGACCGCCATAGATACCTATTGATGAACTTGAAGTTGCATATTTTAATGACACTCGGCTTGCTGTGATTCCGTTTCCACCGTTGCCACCGCTGTATCCGTTGTAGTATGCATCACCACCACGACCGCCATAGATATAGTTGCTGCCTTGCACTCTCAAATCTATTGACCTACTTCCTGCGTTGATTCCTTGTCCACCTGTTGATGAAGAACCACCGTTTACTGCACTAAATCTAAAATTGTCAAAGTAGATTATTAAGTTGCTTGAACCACTATTTGCATAGATTTCTAATATTCTACTGTTATCACTTTGTCCAATAAATGCAATAATCGTTACAGTTGAATTTATTGTCACATAGCTATTTCCAGAAGTTATACTGCTATAATTCAACGCTTGCTCATTGGTTGAAATTGTCCTACTACCACTTGTTAAACCTGTAACTGTGTTTTGTTTCCATGTTGCTACAAGTTGCTTGTCGCCTGTTGCGTTTTTTAGACTTGCATAAAGTGTTGGGTTGATGCTTGTGTCACTTTTTAATTTCCACCCTGTGAATGTGAATGTGTGCCTTGTTGGTTTTGGTAGAGCGTAGTCACTCTCAATGTTATAACTTTTTAATGCACTGCTTGTTAAACTGCTTTCGTATAGAGCATCAGTGTATTCATAACTGATTGTGTAGTTTATCACTTGCCAAACTGCTTTGTATGTTAGATTGTTATCATCAGTTAGTTTGCCACTGATATTTACACTATTACTTGTGCTGTTGATTGGTGTGGCATTATTCAAACTCCAACCCATAAATTTGTAGCCTGCTTTTGTAGGAGTTGAGATAGTTAGTCTATATTCATTGCCAAAAGTAACGGCTTGTCTAAACAATTCTTTGTTGTCACTTTCAAAGTTGACGATATAGTCATTGGCTCTCCAATCTGCGTACAAATAAACTTCTCTGCTGTTGTTGTTTGCAACTTCCCATGCTGGCATATTGCCGAAAGAAAATAGATTTTTGTTGCCGTTATAATACCAACCCATAAACGAGTGACCTTTGTTTAAGCCATTTGGTCTTGTTGCAATTAGGTCAGCAGTTTTGTCGTTGAAATTGATGCTTTTAGTTGTTGTTACACCCCTATCAGTTAGATTGACTTTGTATGTGATAACTTTGTATTGTGGTGCAATTTTGATGACTTCGTGGTCGTGTCCTAACACTGGCACTACAATAAAGTCTAGCCTTTGCCCGTTTGCTTGATTGTAGAAATATTCAATATCATAGCCATCTTTCTTAAAATAATCTCTAAGTGCTTTGTGATTGAACAAATCTAGTTTGTCATCAACTTTAATTGTGTCATTTTTACCTACGCCGAATAACCCCAAAGTGTTGCTGTTACCTAAGTCTAGCGTAAACTCAAATGGTGTGTATCTTGCTGTCAAGGTTTGTGTGCTTGATTGCATCCATAGGTTTAGGCTTGCCCCTTTGTCATTAGTGATAAGTGTTCCAAAACTGTCTTCAAAGCCGTTGAAGTTGTACCCATGTCTTCCCGCAGGTAGCATACTTTGTGGAATTGTAAAAGCATCGCCGTATGCCACTGTAATTGAATTTTGTTTTTTAGTAAAATTGTCTACAAGATTGATTGTTTTATCTTGCCCTTTGTATGATACTTCAACTTTTTGGTTACCTATTGTTCCTGGCAAAATTTTATCTGTGCTAAAAGTTGAATTGTAATTGGCTCTTTTCAAATCTGCAATATTAGCAAACTCAACTGTGCTTTCAATATTATAAGGTTGGCTTTTTAACAACTTGCCATTTTCATAAAAATCTATCCAATAATCTATTGGTTTTAGGTTGATGACTAAGTTATCAAAGTCTACAATGTCCTTACCAAACAAGTCGGCTCTTTGATAAAAATTACCGTTGTGATAAAACTCTTGTGCATTGTATCCTCTAATATCGGGCATACTGCCTATATTGGAATAATACGCAAGTTCTATCGTTTGCCCTAAATCTAAACCACTCAAAGACTTCACTTCAAATTGATAGGATAAAACTTGCACTCTTTCCTTTTGTGCTAACCAATCTCTTTGGTATGCAGACAAACTATCCCCTGCAACTTTGAATACTAAATCACTTGCAGTATTGCCAAACACATTGTTGCCTAGCTCGGGTGGATAAACAGATAGCACTTTTACTTCATTTAGTTTTGTAGCGTTGTAAAATGCATTGTCGTCTATGATTGCAAGTGATTGTGGTAAAGTGATGTTTTGCAAACTTGTCGCATTGCTAAATGCGTATTTGTCTATTCTGCCAACACCTTTTAGATTGATAGTATCTAGTGTCTTATTATTTGCAAATGCATATTGCCGTATGCTGTCGCTACCATCAGTAACATTGTTATATGCCAAATCAAGTTGCTTAAATTGCAACCCATCAAATGCATTAGCATAGATTCTACTATTATCAATTTTTACGCCGCCAAATGTACCATTGTATGTTTTGTCACCTACTACACTAAAATCACTCAAAATTTTGTGACTAGCATTAAATTGCAGTGTCGTGCCATTGCCAACTTTGCTTGCCAAAACATAATTGTCGCCTACTACAAAGTTAAATCCTGCTTGTCTATTTTCTAGCACGCTCGCAAGCCACTTTGTGTTTGAGAAGTTATTTACTCCAATATTTGTTATGGTGTTTGGCAATGTGTTTTCGCTATAATCCTTGTTGCTAATGCTATATCTAATATCCGCTAAGTTAGAATTCGCAAAAGCACTATCTTGCACTTCTTGTAGTCTACTACCTCGCTCTAAATGTAGAGTTGCAAAGTTTGTATTATTCTCAAATGCTTTGCTTTCAACTACTTGCACAAATTGCCCTAAATATATTGTTTTAATATTTGCGTTATTCTTAAATTGAGTTATTCCACTTGCAATAGCAACAACTTGTGTGCCAGCTATATAGCTTGGGATTAACACGCTGTTACCCACTTCACCATCATACCCCACAACTTTCAAACCGCCTGACACACTTTGTGTCTTTATTCTGCTTTCACTTGGTTGGATATCATACCTATTTGTCTTGCTGCTTTCTTTAACAGCATTTACTCCCGCACTCACTAGATTGATGATTTCTTTATCATGCGTTTCAAGATAATGTGTAATAAACGGCGTGCTTTCAACTTTCATGTTGTTTATGTCACTGCCCAAAAATAACTTGTTTCTTCTTTCAAAGCCATTAAATCCAGGTGCTGATTGACTTCGTGCATCTACTGTAAAGTCATCTGTAATAACCAAATTGTGATTTTGATAGTCAAACATATCAAACATAAGGTCGATGCTGTTAATAATGCGGTCATACCAATATTCACTCAAAGGTAGCACTGCACTTAGCACAGCCTCTCTAACTTTTCTTGGTATGCTCACTATGAAAGATAAAACTGACCTGCCTTGTCTTCGGGCTTGCTCAACTTCTTGTTCCACTTCACCTTTTGAAGTATCTAGATACTCATTCATACCCTCCATTGCTTGCTCTACACTGCTCTTAAAATCTCCTTGTGCTACACCATTTAATATTGTGGGGATTGATATTACAACGGATACTGTCAAATACAAAGTAATAATAGGTCGCATAAGCTCCCTCATTGCCTCAATCCCTAATATCCCATTGAAAAACTCCATAACCGGATTATCCAAAACATACAATAATCCATTCGCTAACGCTCCTAGCCACGCCATTGTAAAATTGCCACTCAACTGCTTTGAAATACTCGCTCTCAAATAATCTGCCGTAGTTGCCCCTGATATTGCTGTCGCTTTGATGTTGTATTGATTACTCACCGCATTATAACTATCTCTAATGTGGTTTATCATGCGGGGATTTACCATATCTTCGTACGCTTTGGTATCCACAAGCCACTCCAATCCAAACATACTTGCCAAACTTGGTAATTGGTCTAGCACATTATTCAAATTTATCCCATCATAAGGCGTTCCCATGCTTTGTATGCTAGCAACTTGTTGCGGCCTTTCAATTGCATACATCATATTCACTAGTCCTCCACGACTGTGTCCAATGAGATTTATGCGTGGCAACTTGCCATTCACATTCATAAAGTCTACGGAGAGTTTGTCTAAGATTGAACGCAACTCGAAAAAGACAGCGGAGTTGTAACCTGCATTGATTTCCTTACTGTATATATCGCTTGCTTCAAAGATAAGAATGCTATGCCTATTAAAATCTTGCAAAGTATCTACTCTCGTTTCGTCACTATAATTAGTATCACCTAGCAAATTTAAGTTTAATTGAAATGTTTCTATTTCACGGCGATTAGATGGTTCATTTACACCAAAGTGTTGATATCTGCCTTGATAGTCGTACCCCGTTTTACCAATAAGCTTATCGTTTCCTAAATCATATGGCGACACATCACCATTATTATACCTAACATAAGTTGGCGTTTTGAGACTTTGACTATTTACTATACCAGCCTTATATACCAATCCACCAGTCTGCTTACGCAACATCTCAACCATCGAATTAGAGTTATAGTCAAAATAAAATTCAGTTTCATTCTTTTTTCTACCACGGTTTGACCAATGACTTGCATCACCACTCAAACCGTGTACCAATACAGTAAACGACGCAGGATCACTTTGCTCTATTGCACTACTTCTAACCGTACGAGATAAATACTCTGCATTGTCAAAGTATGCTTTTGCATTGTACACATCTTTCGTTACACTAGTCAAATTTAATAAAATCGCACTAGATAAAAGCAATATCGCTATCCCTAACGCTACTACAGCTCTACTCAAAAAGCTTTTGTTTGTTTTGTTATTCATTTTAGTATTTCCTTTTCGTATGTTTTTATTTGTTATTTATGATTATTTTTTCACCAGTATCTATATCGAAAAATTCAACATTACCAAAAGCATATTTTTCAATAATTGTGTTTGGATACATATATACTTTTTTCAAATCTAGTCTGGCTGCTCCATTTTTTACATCTACACCTAAAACATTTCCTTGTTGTATTCTTTCAATTCGTGCCTCTACCCTTACAACTTCAATGATAGGTGTAAAACGCCCATAAATTAAATAAGCATCTCCCGCATACGCAATACTTGTCACCCCATCTGGAACAACAATTTCATTGCTTTCAAAAACTTCATCAAACATTTGTCCATAATAAACTCCATCTACGACAACAATATTGCCATCTAAAATATCATCTTTAAATATCAGTGCGTTTTTTAGATACCCATTGTTATCAAATATCCAATCTGGCATATCAAAATCACTTCTTTCATTCTGTCTAAATATAATTCCTCTTCCCGCATAAACATCGGTATTAAGAAACTGTTCTTGTTTTCCATCAAACAACATCCAAAATGATGGCAAGCCTGCAAATGACTGCATAGCTAAATTTTCAACTTTAAACCTCTCATCAAAAACTATTCCAGTTAGCTTTTCATACCTATCCCAATTGAATAGCAAATATCCTTTTTGAGCTTTAAAGAAAAACTTTGTCTTTCCATCAACTTCGGTAGGAAAGTCGAAAACCCCGTTACCTTCAACTGCTTGCTTTTCGCCTTTGCTTGTTAAACCAAACACTTCTACTGTTTGACCATCGCTAGCTAGTTTCATATCCCAAATGTCGTGTAGGCTTTTATTGTTTTTCACACACGCTGTCAAGGTTGACATTGCCACAATCAGCAAAATTGCTGACATTATTAAACTTAGTTTTTTAACCATACTTTTTTACTTTTACCCCGTTTACAAGAATTGTTGTTATTTGTTTTGTGAATATGACAAAACAGCATATATCCATACGCTTATTCAATTTTTTCTATTCAATTTTTCTTTCGTAAGGCACAACAACTGTTTTATGTTGAAATGTATTTATTTCACGACGAATAGAATTCTCCGTTCCATTATGCACATATCTACCTTGATTATCGTGATTTGGCTTGTTTACTAATTTGTCATTACCTAAGTCATATGGCGAAGTTTCTCCATTAGCAGGCTTAACATAGGTTAGATTATCTGAACCACTTACTAGATTAGCCCTATAAACCAATCCACCAGTTTGTTTACGCAACATTTCAATCATGGAATTTTGGTTATACTCAAACCTATAACCCTCGCCATTGGGACTACCATTATTTGACCAATGACTAGCATCACCATTCAATCCATGCACAAGCACAGTAAAAGATGCTGAGTCACTTTGCTCTATTTGACCCGCCCGAACTGCTCTTGACAAAGATTCTGCATCATTGTAATATGCAAATGCTTTGATTGGGTCTTGCGTCACGCTAGTCCAATTCATCATTATCGCACTGGATAATAAAAGTATTGCTATCCCAAGTGCAACTACGGCTTTACTCAAAAAGCCATTACTTCTAATATTCTTCATATTTGTATTTCTCCAACAAGTTTTTAAGCTTGCTAATATTACTTTTGCTTATTGTAAATATATAATTTCTACATTTGATGCAAATGCACCATCATCAACTACTGTACTATCATATATGGCGACCCTTATTAAATTTTCACGATTCACCAAATCACCAACTCCAATACCCATTTTGTCAATTACATTATTTTGTTGAATATATTCTATTGATGACGGAATCTTAATAGATGATATTGTTACAGCATTTAATCCGAATGAGATTTCGTAGATGATAGCCTGAGGTTCATAAATTTTATTTACTCCATCTGGAATTTCCACATACTCATCTTCAAATTTAATATCAAAAATTTGTCCAAAGTATGTTCCAGCAATTAACTTTCCACCTGCAAATTCAGGATTTAATATTATTGCACTGTCTATGATGTTATCTTTATAAACATATTCTCTAAATCTATCCATGCTAGAATATTGACTTGCATCATCAAAATCGCTAGATAAATTATCTCTAAATATAAAACCATTGTTAAAGTGTGCTTTAATATCATCGCCTAATGGTAGATTTTGATGCCCATAAAACATTAACCAAGCAGATACACCAGCCCCTTTATCTCTATCTTCATAACTTAAATTATTTGCTTGAAAATTTTCATCAAATATAATTCCTTTAATTTCATCATATCTAGCCCAACTTGTTCCGCCACCAAAAATTGTAGCACCTTTAAAAAGAAACTTTGTTTTCCCATCTACTTCAGTAGGGAAATCAAACACCCCATTACCCTCAATTGCTTGTTTTTCGCCTTTACTCGTTAGACCAAAAACTTCTATTGTTTGGCCATCACTACTTAGTTTCATGTCCCAAATGTCGTGCAAACTTTTATCGTTCTTTACGCACGCCGTCAAGGTTGATATTGCTACAATCAGCAAAATTGCTGACATTATTAAACTTAGTTTTTTAACCATACTTTTTTACTTTTACCCCGTTTACAAGAATTGTTGTTGTTTGTTTTTGAGTGTACGACAAAACAGCATATATCCATACGCTTATTCAATTCACTCTATTCAATTTTTTTCTTTCGTAAGGCACAACAAAGTTATTTATTGTGCAAATTTGTTTTATAAAATCTTATATCTGCCTGTTACTGTGGTAACAGGCAGATAGGGTATACCCTATCTAATCCGCACCGCTATCTCTGTATAAATCATTTCCTACCTACATTATATCACATTTTAGACTACAAAGTAAAAAGTTTAATTGCAAAACTTCGTTCCTTTTTTGTTGCTGTTTTGTTTGTAAATAATTTACAAACAAAAAAATGTTGAGCTATAATTACTCAACATTTTTGTTCAATATTTTCTGTACTGTCATACAGATCACTTTGAAATTCCTATTCCAACAGTTTCACCACTCAGCACTTGATTTCCCGTCAACACAACTTCTAATGTATACCAACCTGAAATAAAAAGCAATGTACTTATTCTTATTGTACTATTGTAAGTTGTCTTTGATACGCTGAAAAAACCCTCTGCACCCGGTTCATTATCTATATCAACTATTTGTCCATTTGGATCAATAACTCTTAAATTATAAATAGAAAAAGGTGGATTCATATCACTGTTATTACGATTACCAGTAATATTTACTAATGATGCACTAAATGCCGTGAATCCCGATACACCAAACATGGTAGAACTAACAACTTGCCCATTCGTTCCGTTTCTTACTGGCAAACTTATTGCACTACTCTTATGCATTGCGGAGTTTAGGTTTAACAACCCCACACCATATTTTACATCTAGACCTGATGGTCTTATATTGTAATCATCTGGAATGATTGAAGATGCAGAAGTAATAATCAATGCCTTTGTATCTTGCGGACTATTTTTTAACATAAAGTTTTGTTGCATTAGTATTGCTATTGCTCCAGTTACTTGTGGTGCTGCAAAACTTGTTCCTTTCATTTGTTCATAATCAGCAAAACCTGGAACGATAATCACCGAGTCATTATCAGCCCCAACGCCCATAAGGTCTGGTTTGTCGATATTATCAATTGTTTTATAAGATGAGTAGTCAGCAACCATCACACTACTACAACACTTCCTACTCCAATGACATTTCTTCCAATTGCCGTGCTAGTAACAAAACCAGAATTTGGATTACCAGGTATGTTACTATTTCCAGTCGCTGCGACCATAGTAACTT
This sequence comes from Clostridiales bacterium, assembly GCA_031286385.1. GTDB lineage: Bacteria > Bacillota > Clostridia > Christensenellales > Pumilibacteraceae > WRGC01. The sequence goes on from JAITUJ010000072.1 coordinate 16,414, forward strand.
TCGCAGAAACTGTCACATAATCAAAATAAGCAGAAATCCCACTATATCTACCATTGGGGACTGATTCTCCCCAACTGTTATTGATAACATTTGCCCCATTGCTAATAAGCCAATCAGTTTGTTCTAAAACAGTATTGTTAATGACTTCATCAATTGCCGCACTTAAAATTCTCGAACCAGGCGCAATAATTGATGCAATACTCGCTACCACATTAGCATGCAAATTATATGCAGGAACGCCACCAACACCCGGTCTATAGTTCACCACTACATTCTTGCCTACAAAATTTGGATGTGACGGATTAACTAACCCTAACTCTAAAATTCCAATCGAAACACCAAGACCAGTATTTGACCCTGTATCTCCTGCATGAATATATTTCTGAATTATATCATTCAAAGTTATATTGCTCTTGATATTATTAGAACTAGTAGAATCATCTACAGTGTTCGCTAGCTCAACTCTATTGGATATATAAACTTCATCAACATTTTTAGATTTTGATAATTTATTTATAAGTTCAAAATCAGTATTCACCGTTTCAAATGTAACAAACGGACCATACTTCGCAAAGTAGGTATTTGTTGGTAAATTCAAATCGCTCGTTTTCAAACGGTTTTGACGACTGAAATAATCCGAAACTTCATTTCTGCTTTTTTCATGCGAAGTGTTTAAATTTTCATCATCCTTCATCTTTAGGGTTACTTGTAAATTTTCATCATCTAATAATGAAAATTTAGTAACTTCATCTTCCTCAACAGTTTCGCCATTAACAATAATCCTGGCTAAACCACTAGAGATAACATCATTTTTTGATGAATGACTCCAAACTAAACTTGGAATTATTAGCACCAAAGACACTAAGCATAATAATGCTTTTCCTTTAATTTTTATCATATAGGTATTCCTTTTGTACTGCTAAAATATTTTTATATATTATTATTTTCTATTTTCACATCAACTATAAAATCATGACCATTCGTTAAATCTTTACTAATATCTAATAATAGTATTGAACTTTGAAACGCTTGCAACACGACTTCATGTGGATTTTGTCTATTTATCTCTATCATTAGATTATTATCTTGGAAATCATAACCACCAATTACATACT
>JAITUJ010000017.1 GCA_031286385.1 Clostridiales bacterium
CACACTTCCGTCATTCATAATTCCCAACACTTGATTTGACTGTTGAACAAAAACCATATCCACAATGTCAAAACCACGACTTATGCTATACTGACCGGTATGAATGTCAACAACTATAAGTGCATTATTACAATACTGTGCATTTTCGCAACCTATTTGTTCGCAGTCTCCAAACTGCATTAACAGTGATAGATAATACTTACCCTCACTAAAAATAGCCGTTGCATTTGGACTAGGTAAGATTAACTTAGTTATATTGTCTAAAATTCGTTGCGTAACCAAACCGTCAAACGCATATAAGCCATCACTAGCCAAAAACATCACAGAATCACCACATAATGCCACAGTGCGTGAATATATGCGTCCGCTGGAAACAAACAGATTACTAGCTGTAAAATCCTCTTGTGCCCCAAATGCAGTAAGCTTTGTTATGCCAAATTCTCTAAAAATGAACACATAATTTTGATAGCTCAATGCAGTCAATGGAGCACCTCTCTCATCTATCAACTCTATAAATCCTCCTTCATTTATGTCAGTACCAAAATTAGTAGGATCCAAATCTTGACTAAACCAGACTGCATCTGGATAGTCAGCTGTGGTAACAAATAGCCTTTCAAAGTGCACAGTCATACTTAAAATTAGAGGTACACTTTCTATTTTTTGAGCTTGCTTTACTCCATCCCAAACAAACATACCGTCAGTAGGAGAAGTGATTATCATAACGTCATCTCCATTCAATCTGTATGTCAAGCTAAGCGGGCGAGAAGTCAGTTGTATGCCCTCTATCAACACAAAGTCATCACTGCTATTTAATTCTCTTTGATACACATCACCCTCTTTGCTTGCTAACATACAAAAAGTTTTTTGTTCAGGTACTCTTTGATTAAAAATCCAAACAGCCAAAACTTGTCCGTCAATTGGATTTCTATCAATCAATTTACTAAAAGTCACACCAAACCCGTCCTTTAACACACCACTGTTAAATTGGTAGTTGTAGGCAAACTCCGCAACATCTATGGGTAATATGGCAGAATCCAGTCTTGAATTCATACCTCGTCCAAAGCTCTTTATTACAGCGTTGCGTCCTCTCTTTTTTGATACTCTTAAAGCTGAATTATTATTCACTTTTGTTTCCTCCTAATTTAGCTCCACTTTCTTGCTCGTATTCTTTTTTCCAGTTTAGGTGTTGCTTGTACCAGAGAATCTCTATATCTTCCGTCCCAAAGCACAGCCTCATCTTGCATACCGCTAATGATACAATATTCCGTTAGCACCCCATATGCAATGATTCTTGCCGTAACGATTGCTGACTTATAGTCAATACAACTCTCATATTTTTTTCTCTTAGGCAAATAGTTGTACTCTATTTCATATCTGCCATTGGGAACCTCTAATCTGTCAGGACGCAATCTAAACTTTACATTTTGTCCTTTCAATACAACTCTGACAACATTTATGATGACTTGGCTAAAACTACTATACAAAATAAAACCATCACTTGCAGTCAAAATATCTCTTCTAGTCAATGGAATATAATCAGCAGCAATCTCTGCAATACTCAAATTTGCACATTTAATCAATAAATTGAGCGTGTCAAGCGCTGCTTGGTTAACTTCACTGTCATCACTTTGAACTTTGTCACCTATTGTGTGCAGAGTTTCATCATTTTCTATCAGTAGCACTACATCATCAAGTTGAGCAAACATTGCCGCAGTATATACGACATCTTTAATTGTAGTTTTCATTTTCTCCTTTTTTGAAAGTGCAGTCAAATAGCTGCACTGACATAGATATACAATACAAGTATACAAAAAAAAAGATGCCAACTGCATGACATATTTACAAATAAATAATATGATTTTTGAAAAACTACCATCATTCTCGCTCTACTTTTAAAGAACCTTCCACTTCCCAAGTCATAAACACTATAAATAAATTGTAGCTTTTCGACTACTTTTGCGTTGCGTACACCTTTATATACCTTAAAAGTATTAGATTGCGTTATTGCATCTGCTGTATTCTTGGACACCTTTTGTATCTCTCCTAATTCTGTTGTTATTCTTATTATTCATTCCTTATGCTTGTTTGTAATACACTTGTAGTTATGATTTAACCATTGACTATACAAACAGATTTGCACTGTTCTGCCATAATCTTGTTCTATTTGACTGTACATACTTTTCATTATCAAGCCAATAATTTATATACAAATCTTCTTGATTTTGCTCTGCCATTAACACGCCCCCTAAAAGTTGTACAGAATTTAACTAAGTTTAATCAAGGAGATATAATTAAGAATTCACACAGGAGAGACTATACAAATAGATAAAGAATTGAAAGTGCTAGTGTTATAACCTATTCTTTAGTTGGAAAAGTATTTTACACATGTTTACAGTATTGTAAAAAAAATTGTAGATTAAGCTCTGCAAAATTATATTTAATAAAAAAGTAGACTTAAAACGAATGTTCTAAGTCTACTTATCTAAAATTTCTAACCAATAAAAATTGTGATTGGTTTTTTAAATACATGTCGTATAGTTCTATTTTTTCTTTCTTACATCAAGTACATTGCCGGCAATTTCCCACTCTATACCGTATTTATCTTTCAACATACCAAATCCATCTGCAAAACTAGTCTTGTCAAAAGCCATAAATACATTTTGAGCATCCACATTTAAAGCATCAAAGAATTTTTTTGCATCTTCTGCTTTGTCTGTCTGTATGGTAATTCTACTTTGAACACCCTTGCCAAATCCTCCATCAAAATTCAAATCATCACACAAAGCAAACAGTGTTTCTTTGGCTATCAATGTAGCTCTTGCAATGGCATCTTTACCTGGCATGTCATGCGGGAAATCAGGCAAATCGCCAAATCTCACAATGTCAACTTTGGCATTGAATATTTTTGCATAGTGTGTTGCTGCTTCATAAGCATTTCCAGGCAGTGACACACTTGGGAAAATCTTCATAGTTTTTCTCTCCTTAAAAAATAATTTTAGCTATATTATAAGATATTATTTGATACTTGTCAACTAAAAAGACAATTTTTCTTTTTTTGCGGAAGTCAAATCTCTGTATTTGACATTGGATAATCTGTAATTTGTGTACAAACTTACAAAAAATGATAAGCACATCAAAACAAACAATGTGACTTGATGTAACCACAAACCCTGACTTTGAAAAAATCTAAAACCCAAACTCAATTGTATAAAGCTAGCAAAATTTGTTTGCAGTAAGTTTGTCATCGTCACTACCAAAGACAGGTGTAAAACAAATACTAAACCAGCCAAAATAAAGTAAAAAAATTCAATTTTATTTTGTCTAAAAGTGAATTGTATAGTATAAAACAATACAATTAAATAGTGAAATATTACAGAATGCCAATCAAAAAAATTTCCGTTTCCTTTTACTACATGCACTACGGCTTCTTCCATTATTCCAACAGGCAAAAACACAACTGCTACGGATACCATCAACCCCATCGAGTAAGACAGTGCACCAAACAACTTGCTCACTTTTTTGTTTTGTTCAAACAGCGTTGACAGCGGTAAGCAAACCAAAAACAAGCTACAAATTTGAAAAGGAAGTAAAAGTGAATAGTAGTTATTTAGCAGTCCGTAAATATTTTTTACAATTTCTAATGCCACAATAACCATCGCAATAATTTTGAGAACATCTCTCATTTCATTTTTGTCTCTTTCTACACTTTTGTTTGAACAAAAATGTAGAATATACACTATACATAAGACAATAGGAAGTGCAATGATGGACATTATCAGTGTTTCATTGGTATGCATAAAAACCTCACAAAGATTTGTTATTTTTAATTTTATCATTAAAATATTCAAATTACAAGTATTTTTAAAAAAATTTTTACTGTCAAAGTATAACTTTGTAGTCATTTGTTTACAGTACAATACGAGAAATTTAAAATGCATTATTCGTCAAATTGATTGACAAATAATGCATTTTATTTGATTTCTGGATTCTACTCATGTAAAACTTACACACTGTATTAAACTATAACGACACATGAGAACTGTACAATTGATTGTGCTTTTTTATCAGCAGTCAAGCTGTCATTTATATTTTTTATTAAATAGCACATAAGTCAAAGTTAAAATTAATACAACAATCATGATTGCAAAAATGACAATAAGAAACGCAAACTCTTCAAACTGCTGCCCTGACACACGCACTAACGAATTTATTGACGACTGTAAACTGTCAACTTGTGCATCAACTTGCTGTTGTGTAGAAGTTTCATCACTGTATACAATCTTAGCATTTTTTAATACATTCAAAAACGATTCCCAAGTAGACATAGTGTAATCACTTTTTACAAGTGTTTCTGCAACTGCAATTTTAGCAGCCAATAGCTCCTTATTTACATAAGTAGGTTTTGACTCTCCAATCGTATAGTCGTCATTAACATACACTTCTAGCTTAGGTCCATGCATTGTCCACTTGCCCAATGTCACTTTGTTTCTAAGCTGGTCTAGATTATTTGTGCCCAAGATTGATTTATCCTGATATTCACCTGATGGAGCATTGCTGTAAAATGTCAAAATTTGTACACCTGTCTGCACAGAAATGGTATGTTTGCCAGGAGTAAGTATACTGCCATTGAGCATAAAGTTGTTGCCTTTTGTATGACTAACAGCGTTTACTTGATTGATGACTTCTCCATCATCAGACACAGCCATAAGTGGCACACCATCTATATTGATGCGATATCCCGCAAATCTACTGCTAGTGCCCCCAATAGATGGGATTGTATGACCAGTGGTGTCCCAATAGATATTTATTCTTTTATTGTCATTTGAAGTAAAATAAAATAGAGATGAGTCCATATTCCACTGTGGCAAACTATCAAGGGTACCACTAAATGTCTTAAACTCAAAGTCATCATATTTACCTCTCTCTTGTCCTGCCCAATCAAATACACTTATAGATGCTTTGTAATAAGTGTTAGGCTTTAAGTTGGATAATGAGTAGGCATTTCTATCTTGAAAAAGTGCAGATGATGCTTTTAAATAAGAATCGTAGTAGACTCTGTACTGTACACTGTCCACTTGCAAACTGTACTCTTCATCACTATACTCTGCCACATCTATTAGAAAATACTGAACATTTTCCATACCATAGGTTGGGTTATCCCAAAATAATTTCTGCCATGAAACACCTGTAATGATACCAGAACCTCTGTTGATTTCTCTATCATTTGGCATGGTCAGTTGTCCCATATCTTGCGTCTTTAATCCAGTTTTCACAGTTGTAATCAAGTAATCACTGACTCCTGTATTGCCATTATTCTCCTCCGAAAATGCAATGACAGCAACTTGATAACTCAAATTACCAGAAAGCACTCCACTCCAAGCAACTGTGTCACTTTGTGCATTACCTACTACATCTCTGTATACAAAATACCGAACAAGTTCATTTTCTTCTTTTACAAGTATTTCGTACCAAACAGCTCTTTCTACTTTTGGCCAACTTAGTGTTACCTTATTGCCTAAGGCACTCGCAGTCAATCTATCATTTGTATTCCAATCTACATTAGTAGAGTATACATTTTCAAACTCACCGCTATCCCCTACAATATTTTCTACTGTTATGTTTCTACTGTCATGCAATGTTACATAACTAGAAATATTTCCTTTGTCTTGCTGGGCTCCGCCGTGATACTCAATATTTTTAAAGGACGAATCAGAAATGTCTATAAGCTCTATCCTGCCTGCATTCTCACTGTTGCCCGTAGATAAAATGACAATATCTTCAATATGGACAGCAAAAATTACCATTTTATAGGAGTCAACAGCAGTCCCCGAAGTGTTGTTTTTTACTAGGTTTGCTGTGGATACACCACCAATGGTTGCATTTAAAAAATTGATATCTTGATAGACAACAGGAACCTCAGATTCTGGTGCATAGGAAGTTGACGCATTGCTATCGCTGTAACTGCGGTCAAAAATTAGCATATTTGAATCATTGGCAAAAAAAACTGCTCCATCTCGCCATGTAATGCGGCGGTTGCCCCCTCCTGTATTAGGTCCAGATTTTAATCTAATTATACCATTGCCACCTGTTTCCGATGGTTTATAAATATTCTCCTGTGCTAAAATATCACCAATAACGCCACCTGTATGACTGCCCCCAACAACAAAACCGTGACCATTGCGTACATAATTGTTAAAAATATGTGCTTCTCCACTTGCTACTCTATCCGTAGTATTTCGCACAACAGCGCCTTGTCCCGCTGCAAAATTTATTGCGTCATCACCAGTATCGTAAAAGTTGTTCAAAATATGCAAGTCAAGACTGTCTCCAAACTCAATGCCATCTCCGTTGTTGCTGTCAAAACTCATAACTTTGGTACCTATTGCAGTTATGTGTTCTGACTGATAGTTTACTATCCCGTGAAAAGAAGGATTTACCCATGTTAAACCTTCCAACAAAAGACCATTTACTCCTCTAAATACGGCAAGTTGGGGGCGTGTATTATAAGCATTGGAGGGTGAAGGCAAGTTATCCCCTGTTGACTTTCCCTTTTCAACAGCGTCAGCAGATAAAATTGCCGGAGTATCATAGGTTATGCCATTACTCGTTGCAAAATATTTTGGCAAGCGCCATTGACCAGCTCCCCCTCCATTTGTCGGGTCTATTTTACCTGCAATCAAAGAAGAGTTTTTGATAGGGTCAAGTGTTGCGGGCACTTGTGCCTTAAAGTCCGTTTGGATATCTCCCAAAACTCCTGCTTGTGCACCTGTATTTGTAGTGTGTCCAACTCCATTGCCGTCTACTATACCTCCCCCTGTTACTCTAATATTTTTTAGTTCACCATAGTCATAAGTAGAAGCATTGATCAATCCCTGTGAACGTATGTCACCTGAATACGGGTACACAAGTAGATTTCTTGGATAGTGATCAATGCTAGGCGAGCCTAAAAGTACAGCACCTGTTTGAATTTCCAATGTCATATCACTATGCAAAAATAATGCACCAGATAAATAATATATGGGATTTGCGTTGTCCCCAGTGCCAACAAAAATAACTTTACCGCCGGGTGGAGTTTGGTCAATCATTTTTTGTATCGCCGCAGTACTTTTTGTGACGGCTATAAAATTTAAATCAGTTTGTGTACTGTCAATAGAAACTCCAAAGTTCGCCCTTCTATAAACGCTAACATTGTCCCAAGAAGAAGAATTATTTGCCCTTGCTTGATTTGTAGCATCCCTCACAGCGACTATATCCGCTAAATTTTCTGTAATTTCTTCTATTTTGGAGTAGGGCTTTTGCGTTTGCACACGGATTGATTGAGAAAATTCCGAGTGAGTTCGGTCAGCGTATAAAGCACGAACTTTAAAATTGTATTGAGTATCTTGGACCAGACCTCTAACGGTATAAGAAAGATAGGTCAATTTATGTTGCTTATCCATCTCTAATTTAGATGCTTGCTCCTCACCATCTCCATCATAAAATGACCGTTGCCAAACATCTAAGTAGGGGTTTTCGGCAGCAAAATTTTGACTAGAAAGTCCTTCATACAGACCATTTTTATATACCTCATAGTCTACAATGCGTTTTTCATCAGATTGTTTTTGTAAATTATAGTAG
>JAITUJ010000031.1 GCA_031286385.1 Clostridiales bacterium
ATTCAGCGCAATCAGCCCCCATTCATCAGCGACAAGACTGCACGCAAAGAGATGCAAACTTCTATAATCAAGTGCACGATTTTAAGCAACCACTTATGCAGCAACCAATGTATGCAAATGAAGAATACGGTAAAGATTACAGACTTTATAGAGATGTCAAGTACAATGCCCCAATAGTAGAGCAGACAATGCCAAGGATAGAACAACCTGTATTTCATACTGCTGATTTTAAAGAGATACCATCAGTACAGAGCAATACGTCAAAAGTTGGCCTAACACACATAGACCCCACAAGTTTTTGGGAGCAGGTGCAAGAGCAACTTGATGATTTATTTGCAAATTATCCAGAAGAAAAAACTCTGTCAAAATTGATGCCTGATACAAAATGGGTAAAAGTGGACTATGACAATAATGGTAGGTATTATGTAGTAGGGGTAATAGGCAAAGATAAACCACAGTTTGTGGTTTATGGAGTGCCTTCTAGGTACTCTTTACAACCTCCCAAAGAACTTGATGGTTATTGCCAATGGATACCCATTGACGATAATCCGAGGGGAACAGGATATTGGCTAATGTATCAAGACGCTATAACAGGAGAGAGTGTAAAATCTATTTAATATAAAAGTATAATGAACACACAAAGTGCTGTTGTATCACGGCTTTGTGTGTTTTTGTTTGTATTTTCTGTCATATAGAACCAACAAATATCCCAATATCAAAAATATTGTCATAAGTGCTGTTAACCATACAATTAGCATTACAGTGGATGTCTCTGTTGGATTCATAAAAAAGTACGGATACCAGTCAATCAGTCCGCCTATACTGATAAATACAATCCAATATAATAGGGGGAAAATTAATCCTACTAGTAGATGTCTAACATTGAAATTCCCCTTTTGTTCAAACACAAAATAGTTTACAATCATTAAAATCATGGATAAAGCATGCAAAGAAAAATTGCTCCAAGCACTGAAAACAATTTGATTTTCTGTCATAGGGTACAATACGAAATTATAAACCAAGCCTGTGACAGTAATTGCTAGCGTTGTTGCATACACTAAGTAATATCTAAACTTTGTATTGTCACAAAATGCCAATGTCACTAAGACCAAAACTACAAGTATATTGCTTTGGTATGTAAATAAGCGTAAACTCTCTGCACTAAACTCTCCATTTTTGAAAAGCCCGGTTGCGATACCACTCAATATCAGTGCTGCACTGAATATCAAATACCAAAAGTGAATTTTTTGTTTTTTTGTTCTGTCTGTATAAAAGTCCATGAATACATTTTACCACAAAAATTGTTTATTGGCAATTGTTTTTACAAATTTTATAGTATAAAGTTATATAGTTTTGAAGTAGGTGAATACAACAAAACAACCAAAAAGCATTTTTTGAAAAATACAAAAGGTTGATTTAATAGAATATTCTGCTCGTTCAAACGAATATTTTAAACAGAATTTTTACAGGGCTATAAACTGCACTATTTTATATTGATATTTTTCTGTATGTTTCTTACATTGTGGATTGTTTTTTTTAAAGTGACGATGTCTATTGCTTGTTCACTGTCACTTATGGATTTTATAGGCTCTGTGTGGCATTCTATCATAAGACCATCTGCTCCAGCTGCTGTCGCTGCATATGCTAAATTGGGTACAATTTTAGCCATTCCACTAGCGTGTGATGGGTCTGCGTAAACTTTATATCCTTGCTGCTGTGCAATGGGTATGCTGGAAATGTCAAGTAAAAATCTAGTCTTTGTATCAAAACTTCGTATTCCTCTCTCACATAGTATTATGTTGTGGTTACCCTCACATTTGATGTACTCTGCACTCATCAACCATTCTTGCACAGTATTGCCAAAGCCTCTCTTTAACAGTATTGTTTTTTTTGTTTTACCTAAATTCTTTAAAAGTTCAAAGTTTTGCATATTTCTTGCACCTACTTGTAGTATATCTACTTGGTCAAAAAAGTCCAACTGTGAAATGGATAAAACCTCACTAACTATGGGTAGACCTGTCAACTTTTTTGCGTTGACCAAGTACTGCAATCCAATTTTCCCCAACCCTTGAAAATCATATGGGGAAGTTCTGGGTTTAAATGCACCGCCACGCAAAGCATCTGCTCCAGCATCTTTTATGGATTTTGCTATGTTCAAAATTTGCTGTTCACTCTCTACACTGCAAGGTCCAGCTATGATCTGTATTTTATTCATGCTATCATTATAAAGTAATATTGAGAAAATAGCAAATGAAAACTAAAATCAAAGTGTTGTTATGATGATATTTGAAATAAACTTTAAAAAAATAAATATAGTTTTAAAAAATATGCACTGATTGTCTTGCTTTTTAAATGTATATGTGTTATCATATAAAGGCGAAAAGGTCAAATAAAAAGAGGAGAATTAAATGGCTAAAAAAGGTACACAGGAAGAGATTAAAGCAAGTACAAGTAGCGTAAAGGACGCAGATGACAAATCAAAGGCAATAGATATCGTAATTGGACAAATAGAGAAATTATTTGGAAAAGGTTCAATTATGAAACTGACAGAAGTACCCGTAGTGGCAACGGAAGTCGTTTCCACAGGTTGTCTGTCTGTTGATATGGCATTGGGAATTGGCGGACTGCCAAAAGGACGGGTAGTAGAAATTTATGGTCCGGAGTCAAGTGGAAAGACCACACTGTCATTGCATGTAATAGCAGAAGCTCAAAAAAAAGGCGGAGTGGTTGGTTTTATTGACGCTGAGCATGCACTTGATCCAGTGTACGCAGGTAAATTGGGAATTGACTTGGACAAGCTTTACATCACACAGCCGGACAATGGGGAGCAAGGCTTGGAAATTGCAGAGAGCCTTGTAAGGAGTGGCGCTTTTGATGTAATTGTCGTGGACAGTGTGGCGGCTTTAACTCCAAAGGCGGAGATAGAGGGGGAAATGGGCGACAGTCATATGGGTTTGCAAGCTAGATTGATGTCACAAGCATTGAGAAAACTTGCAGGTACTGCCAATAAATCCAAGACGCTCATAATTTTTATCAACCAGCTAAGAGATAAAATTGGTATAGCTTACGGTAATCCCGAAGTCACTCCGGGGGGGAAAGCTTTAAAGTTTTATGCAAGCGTACGCATTGATATAAGAAGACAAGACCAAATTAAAGATGGAACGGAGGCGGTAGGTAACCGTACCAAAGTCAAAATTGTCAAAAATAAGCTTGCTCCTCCATTTAAGACAGCAGAGTTTGATATCATTTATGGCAAAGGTATAAGCAATGAAGGTTGTGTTTTGGATATGGCAATAGAGCATGATATCATTCAAAAGAGTGGAAGTTGGTTTAGTTATAAAGAGGAGAGGTTGGGTCAAGGCAAAGAAAATATTAGGGCAATGTTGGAATCAAACAAACCATTGTTAGCAGAAATTGAACAAAAAGTGAGAGCTTTGTTAAAACCAAAAAATGTAGTCGAAATTGAGGATAATGAAGAGATTGAAGAAATGCCAGAGTAATTTTTGTGTATTTGCAAAAAAATAAAATTAAGAATTAAAAATTTTTGTGCTTAATAACAATAACGCAAAAATTTTTAATTTTAGTTATTACTTTTCTCTCAAACTTCGAATATATATTATATAAAATATGATGAAATTAACTTCTTTACAAAAAAGAGTGATGAGCTATCCAGCATGCATTTTTTTGTGCATTTGTTCCGCCATTGCAGTACACTCTTTTGTTATACCATTTGATTTTGCCCCAGGTGGAATAAGTGGTGTTTCTACCATGATACAGCACATGACGGGTATAAATTCTGGGTACTTTGTCTTTTTATTAAATTTACCACTTGTGATAATGTCCATATTTTTGTTAGGATTGGATTTTACTATACGGTCTAGTTTGGCGGTTGTCACTTTATCTGTAAGTTTCATTGTGCTAAATACATTGAATTTTCCCACATTTGTGACGGAACAATCTATTTTGTCAGCAGTTGTCGGTGGTTTTATTAGCGGTGTTGCAGCAGCATTGACATTCAAAATGGACAGTACAATGGGCGGAACGGATTTTATAGCTGCTGTAATTTACAAAAAAAAGAGTCATATAAATATTGTTTGGTTTGTATTTGCAATAGACATTGTCATTGCCATCGTTTCAATTTTTGTGTATCAGAGAGGTATAGAGCCTGCTATTTTGTCCATAATTTTGATGTTTGTAAGTAGCAAAACTTGTGATAGTATTATGGCTGGTACAAAATCTGCTGCAAAGTTTGAGATTATAACGGAAAAGCCGGAAATTATAAAACAAGCAATTTATGACTTTGTTCAGAGAGGTGTTACGCTAATACCTGTTACAGGCGCTTATAGTGGTACAAATAGATATATCTTATTGTGTGTAGTTCGCAGGCGTGAGATACCACATATGCAGTCAGTACTGCGGTCCTATGACTGTGCGTTTAGTATACAAACCAATGTTTACAGTGTATATGGCAATAGGTTTGGGTCAGTTAGTAAAAAAAAGAGCGGTTTGTAATCATAAGTGGTATCAAATAACTTAATTGTCAATTAAGTATAAACTCTGTCAATTACTGACAAGGTAAAACTTACTATGTTTGTTGACAAAAGTAGCTGAATGTTATACAATTAACCTACTAGAAAGTCTGTATAAAAAATAGTGAGGTTTTATTTATGTCAGCTACAATATTAGATATGCATTTTTATGCAAGTAACAAAGTTGAGCTTGAGAGATTGAGGGAGCAACACAATAAAAATAGCAGTGCGATTGTAAGTTGCTTAGAAAAAGCTATCATTCTTGCATTTGAAGAAGACAAAGGATGGGTGTTGACTAGTCGTGATAGTTATTATCAAATAGACAAAAGTTCATGGTATACAAAGAAAGGAGCCATTTGTTATGAAATAGGCATGTTTGATTGCGGTGGCAAATTTGGTCTTTATGGTGATAGCACAAAACTTACTATTACTGCTTACATTGCGGCTATCCCATCATGTAAACTTACAAAACAATTTGATTTTATGCATAAATCATCACAATCAATAAAAGAGTTGGTCAATTCTTTAAAGCAATTGGATGAAAATTTGACACAAAAAATAGATTCTAGAATGTCAAGTGTTTAGTTTTTTGAAGTTAATACGGTAGTGATTATGATTGTCACTACCGTATTTCATCTAAAGAAAATTGCAAAAAAATTTAGTTATACAGTTTACTGTAAAAACTTGTTAATACATAATTATACAAATCTTAATTTTTATACTTGCAAGGTTGGCAACATTATAGTATAATATATAAATGGACAACACTAGTGCACAAAATTTATGGTCACTTATGCTAACTACTTTGGAAGCAGAAGTGAGTGCCATAACATTTGATGTTTGGATAAAGACTCTAGAAGCATGGGAACTCGATGAGGGCAAACTGGTTTTGCTTGCCCCTAGCGAGAAGAGCAGAGATTTTGTATTGCAAAGATATCACACGCTTATAAGCAGTGTGATGAAGAAACACAATCACCTATTGCAAGAGTTGGAAGTTTTAGACCCAAGTAGCTTGGAGAAACAACAACCCAAAACAAAGGTAGCTGTGGAATCTGTTTCAACGGCAAAGTCGCTTAATTTTGAGCCTGTTTTATTAAACTCAAAATATAATTTTGACAGCTTTGTAGTAGGCAAGTCCAATCAACTTGTTTATGCGACAGCGAGAGCAATAGCAGAAGATCCGGGCAAGAGGTACAATCCACTTTTCATTTACGGTGGAGTAGGTTTGGGCAAGACTCACATCATGCATGCCATTGGCAACGCTATAAGAAAAAATACGGATTACTCTAAAGTCTTGTATGTGTCTAGTGAAAAGTTTACAAACGAATTTATTGAAGGTATAAGGCAAGGCTCTCAAACAAGCAACAGTTTTAGAGAAAAGTACCGTACGGTAGATGTGCTAATGGTGGACGACGTTCAGTTCTTTGCACATAAGGACGGAACACAGGAAGAGTTCTTTCACACATTCAACGACTTGTATAGTACTGGCAGGCAAATTGTATTGACATCAGATAGACCTCCAAAAGAAATTGGCGGACTTGCAGATAGGTTGCAATCTAGATTTGAGTGTGGTATGATAGCAGACATTCAGTCCCCTGATTTGGAGACTAGGATAGCTATTTTGCAAAAGAAAGCTCAAACAGAAAATCAAAATTTACCTTTGGAAGTCATAAGCTTTATGGCAGAGCGCATAAATAACAATATAAGAGAGATGGAAGGGTTGTTCAACAAAGTAGTATTATTGTCGTTATTGGAGAATAAGGCGCCCACCATTGATATAGTTAAGACTGCTTTGAAAGACTATGAGGAAAAAACGGCAGAGAGCGTGTCTATGGAAGACATCATCGACAGAACATGCGTCTACTATAACATGGACAAAGGTGATGTTTTGGGCAAACAAAAGACAAAAGAAATTGTAGAAACTAGACAGATGTGTATGTATTTGATTACAGAGTTGTTGAGTGTTCCTCTTGCTACAATAGGGACTGTATTTGGAGGGCGTGACCACACTACTGTCATGCACGCACGCAACAAAGTAGCCGACAAGTTAAAAGACAATCAGCGACTGAAATTACAAGTTCAAGATATAAAAGATTTGCTTTTTAAAGCCTAATTTTGTGTCAAAAATTATCAAGATTGTAGCAGTGTTTTTTATAAACATATATACCAAACTGACCTTAAAAAAGATTTTTGTACAGTGGTCAGTTTGGTATTTTTTATGTCCTATGGAAAATTCAAATAAAAACTCATGACCAAAAAATGAGCTATTGGGCGATGGGGTGGCATTGACCGCCTTTTTTATTTGGACAAACTTGCTAAAACAGTTGACAGAAATGTAAAATCATGTTACATTGTACACAATTTACATTGTACACAATACAGTGTGACAGTTACAAATGACAGAGTGCAATTTTTAGCAATGATTTTAATTTGATTTATTTTAAAGGGGACAAAGGTCGCAAAGGAGAAATAAAATGACTGATTTTGAAAAATCAAAACCAGAGTTGGGCATGTCAGCAAAGCGACGCTCAATCTGTACAAAGCTAATTGTCTTTATGTTGGCTTTGGTGTTGCCAGTGTCCACTGTGATGATGGCTAGTTTGCAGACCAGGTACGCTGTATTGCCTGCTGTGGACATGCAAACTCAAATTGAACGCAATCACCAGAGAATGCATGAAACCAACTTGGCACACTTGGTTGACTTGCAAAATGAGTACAGTAGCCAAAGCTCATTGGCTAGGTTCAGTCAAGAGGACGCACAAGTAGATGAGATGTTTGCACTTGGGTTTACAGTGTTGGACATGTTGCAAGCGGACATGGACACGCAAGAAGTCTTTGATTACTTTTTTGGCAACTTGTCGCCTGAACTACAACAACAGATGACATCTATGTTGCAAGGGTTGTTTGTCAGTGGTGATAGTAGTCAATCAAGTGACGCAACAGACAGCGTGACTAGTAGAGGTTGGTACAATACTCACCTTGTGATAGCCATGGATATAGGGTATGCGACAGGTACATTGGTTGGTTGGCTTATTGGAGTTGTAATTGGAGCTCATCTTTCTACTG
This sequence comes from Clostridiales bacterium, assembly GCA_031286385.1. Classification (GTDB taxonomy): domain Bacteria; phylum Bacillota; class Clostridia; order Christensenellales; family Pumilibacteraceae; genus WRGC01. The sequence continues at coordinate 7,596 of JAITUJ010000031.1, forward strand.
TCCTTGCTTGGTTGGAAATAGCTGGCTTAATCGGAGCAGCTGTACTGGGTGCCATTGTAGGTGCATTTGTTGAAGTTTTGTAAATGACCTTGTATTTAGGTGGTTTGGTATCATTCCTAGGTTTAGGCAAGTGTTGTTTACATTTGGAGTATGGTGGCTTTGGGGGAGTGGAGATACAGACATCAACTTGATTGATATACTGTTGCTTGTGATAACGGGTATAGGCGGACAAATCAAGCCTGGTTCTAAACCAGCAGGAGTGCCTGCTCCCACTCTTGCTTAGATTATGAATGATAATATTTTTGAAGAATATGACAATCCACGCTTTACAGAGCGTGGATTGTTGGTGAATAGAATATTAACTTTGGATAGATTTGCAAGATATATTAGTTTTTATTATAGTTTGTTAGTTCTCTCTCTCTCATGTATATCGGTGATAGTCAAGCTTGTTTTATCTATAATATACAATTGTGAATTTCTTTTTTTTGAAAGTTATATCATTGCTTTTGATTTAGTGGTGATAGTGATTTTTACTATTATTGTCAGACTAAATTTAAAAACAAAGCAATTAAATGTCAGTGCACACTATACATTGACATTTAATTTGTTTGTTAAAGTAAAGAGAAAAATGAATGTATACTGCGCAAGTATGTATTATGTGTCTGTGTTAAATTTATTGACAGTTATTTTTACATTTGGATTTAAGCTTGACAGTATATTAGACAATAGTGATTATGTGTACATTGTATTAACTTTTTTAACATGTATAGGAATTTTGTCTAACTTTACAATTATAGCGTCCATTGTTAAGACATACAGAAGATTAAAGTTGATATAGTTGATATAAGACAAAATAGGGTTGGGTATCATATGTTTGATTTGTTTGAAGAGTATGACAATCCATACTTTACAGAGCGTGGATTGTTGATAAGTAAATTAGTAAGATTACGCAAATTTGTTCGTTATTTTCTTTTTTATTTTAGTTTGTTAGACTTTTGTATTTTTTGTGTTTCACTTACAGTCAAGCTTATATTGACATGGTTGAATGATGATAGCTTTATATTTTTTGAAGTATTTTTTATCATTTATGACATAGTAGGTACAGTATTTTTGTTGATATTTAGTAAAGTTGAGATAAAAGTCAACAAGCTTTTTGCTAGCATTGCGTTGATGTCCATGTTAAATTTACTTGTGGTTAGTATTGTTTTTTTTGGTCACTATCACTTTACAGCACAGTTTGGAGATTTTGTATTGGTTCTTCTGTTTCTTTTGCAGTGGCTAATGTTTCTTTTATTAATACCAATTGTTCTGTCCATCAAACGGACACAAAAAAATTGAGACAACTGGGCTGTATTAAGTGATAAAAAATATATGCAAAAAAGGACAAATGTAAGTACAAAAATTTTTTGTGATGTAAAAGTAGGCTCGCTTTTAAAAGAGGCTGTTAAAGTTGTTCAATTTGAGCAACTAGGGTTGATGTCACTTTTAAACATGGTAGTCGTGACAATTACTTTTTTGGGTCTATATTTTACTATATTAAAGTATTGAAGATTATGTTACATAGTCTTATTTGTCATGCAGTGGTTTGTGGTATTTTTTTGTTACCAATTATAATAATTATCAAACGAACACAAAAAAATTTGCAAGAGTTTGATTGGTAAAAATTGTCCAATGACACTTAGTCACAAAAACGCTTGCTTTTTTTAAGAATTTATGCTAGACTATAAATTGAGCATGGATAAAATTGTGGAAAATACAAAGGAGAATACTGTTTTATTGTCCATTAGAGGGGCTACTGTCTGTGATAACACTGCAAAAAGTATACAGTCTAGCACAGAACAATTGTACAAAGCCATCATAGAAGCCAACAATTTGAATGATAAAAATGTAAATGTTACAGCCGTTTTTGTATCTATGACAAAGGATTTGACAGCTAGTTTTGCAGCGGCAGGTTTGAGAGGTTTGTGTGATTGTGCGATTTTCAGTAGCTCGGAACCAGAAATAGAAAAATCTCTGCCATTTTGTATACGATTGCTTGTGCAAGTGAATGTAGCAAAAGGTACCAAAGCGCAACATATCTATCAAGGTGGTGCAAAGACTTTGCGTCCAGATATTTCAAAGTTTGTAATAGCATTAGATGGACCATCTGGCAGTGGCAAATCAAGTTTGGCGAGATTGGTTTCACAAAATCTAGGTATCATGCATTTGGATTCTGGCGCTTTGTTTAGGTCTGTTGCCGTAAAACTCATTGAGTGTGGTTTTTATAAAGACAAACTTTTAGTGGACGATGAAAGACTTACCTCTGTTTTACAAGCGACAAACATTGTTACAAAATGCAAAGATGGTTTACAAAGGATATTTTTAGATGATAAAGACATATCGTCAATCATTAGACAGCATGAAGTCTCCAAGGCGACAAGTGACATTGCCATAAATACTGCAATTAGAGAATATGTTAAAACTGTACAGTACAAAATGGCATGCACACAGAGCTTGATTGTAGATGGCAGAGATATAGGTACAGTAGTTTTCCCAAATACAGAGTTCAAATTTTTTGTAGTTGCAAGTATTCAAGAGAGAGCTATAAGGCGACAACGAGAGTTAAAAAGAAAAGGTCATGACATTGATTTGAATAGCCTTATATCCGATATTCAAAAAAGAGATTTTAACGACAGTAATAGAGAAGTTGCACCGTTAAAACAGGCAAGAGACGCGATTTTGATAGACACAACAAGCAAAAAATTGGAACAGTCTAGTTTTGAGGTTTTGCAGCATATATATAGTACTAAACACAATAGTGTGTAGAATGGATATTTTTTACAAAAAGTAAATTATGGTTTTTTTTATTTTTTGCTTTTATTTTGGTAAGATTTTGGCTTATGTCCCACTGATGATTTTTTTCCCTACAAAGGTCATTGGCAAACAAAACTTGCCAAAAAATCAAAGTGTCATAGTAGTGTGTAACCATTTAAGTTGGGTTGACATACTCATTTTGTGGATGTATATTCCCGGGTTTAGGCGTTTTGTTGCAAAAGAACAAGTAGGCAAGTGGTGGTCAAAGGGGTTCGTTTCGGCAATAGGTACAGTTTTTTTAGACAGAGAGGGAGCAGACTTAAAAGCAATAAAACGCTGTATAGCCGTACTAAAAAAAGGTCAATCACTAAATATTTTCCCAGAAGGTACGCGCAATCGCAACGGAACAACTTTGCAGCCTATCAAAAGAGGTGTTGCCATGTTTGCCATAAAGGGGAATGCTACCGTTGTTCCTGTAATTATCAAAGAAAAATCTAGAATTTTTAAAAAAAATTCTGTGCAGATTGGTCAGCCAATCAAGTTTGAGCAGTACAATGGAAAGTGTTCCAAAGACAATTTGAATGCTGCAACAGAACAAATTAAAAATTCACTGTTGAAAACACAAAAAATGATAAATTGAATTTGGTAATTTTCTTAATTTTATTTTAATGAATGGAGTATCTATGGACATAATAGTGGCCAAGGAATGTGGATTTTGTATGGGCGTTAAGATGGCAGTCAATACTGCCAAAGATTGCTTAAAAACAAGTGGCAGTGTTTATTGTTTGGGTCAGTTAATACATAATAAAAGTGTTACTGACTCTTTACAGAGTGATGGATTGATTTTTGTAGAACACATAGATATGGTGCCAAATGGGAGCCAATTGATAATAAGGAGTCATGGGGTAGGAGAAAAGGTATATGAGATTGCAAGAGAGAAGGATATAAAGATTATTGATGCTACTTGTCCTTATGTTTCTAAAATACACAGAATAGTAAAAAGACATTACGATGATGGTTTTAATATCATTATTGTAGGCAAAAAGGCTCACCCCGAAGTTGAAGGAATAAATGGATGGTGCAATCATAGTGCAAAAGTTGTTGAATGTGAAGATGATTTAGTAGACATAGATTGCAATGCTTTGTACTGTGTCGTTTCGCAAACTACCAATTCAAAACAGTTATTTGATAAAATTGTTAAAAAGATTGAAAAGTTGGGTGTCAATACACTTGATTTTTTTGATACAATTTGTTATACTACTAGTGTACGACAAAGAGAGGCTGATTTAGTTGCAAAAAAATGTGATGTAATGTTGGTGTTGGGAAATCAGAACTCTGCAAATACCAATAAATTATTGGATGTGTGTAGGAAAAACTGTGACAGCAGTTTTTTGATAACAAGCTTAGCTGATTTGCAAAGTTTACAAGATTTATTTTTGCAAAGCCGTCGCGTAGGAATCACAGCTGGTGCTTCTACTCCACAAGAATTTGTAGACACTGTCGTGAGCTATATAAATACCAATTTTGCTGACAGTCGTACAGACATACTGTAATGCAGTTTTTATAACCAAATGAAAAAAATAATAAATTTTTTGAACAATTCGTCAAGGAAGTCCTAAACGGTCAACTCCATACGAGTTGATTGAGAGGAGGAATATACATGAATAAAGAGTTTGCGGAAGTGTCCAACTTGGAATTTATCAAGGGCGTAGAAGAGACTTTTGTCAATTACAGGCAAGGCAAAAAAGTCAAAGGTGCCGTTATTGTTGCCGATGCGTCTGGTGTAAGTGTGCGCATAGGTGGCAAGCATGATGGTCTAATAAAAAAAGAAGATGCCGAATATGATAGAGAATATGACCCAGCAAACTATCCGGTAAATTTGCCAATAGAAGCCATTATTATATCGCAAGTTAAAGATAGAGATACCGGTCGCATTCTGTTATCTAAAAAGCTAGTGGACAGTGCAAGAGCTGGTGACAAATTTGTAGATAGCATCAGAGATGGTCATATCTTTGAAATGGTCATGGAATCAGAGATTAAAGGTGGTCTACTAAGTAAAGTAGGCTCATACAATGTGTTTGTACCACAGAGTCAAATTAGAGAAAGTTTTGTAAAGGAATTAAAACAGTTTGTAGGCAAAAAACTTAGGCTAGTTGCAATTGAAATTGATGATGTAAAGTTGCGTATAATAGCCAGTCAACGCAAAGTTTTAGAATTTGAGAGAAAAGAAAAAGAAGATCTGTTTTGGACACATGTTTTGCCAGATACCGTAGTTTCAGGTAAAGTTAAAAGATTTGTAGAGTATGGTGCATTTGTCAGCGTAGGCGGTCTTGATTGCCTTGCGCACATGAGTGATTTAAGTTATAAAAAAATTAGTGCACCTTCTGACGTTTTGAAAGTAGGTGAAGTTTATGACTTTTTGGTGCTGTCAGTGGAAAGAGAAAAAGGCAGAGTATCCCTAGGTTTTAAACAATTACAGCCCGATCCTTTTATTGCTGTTATGGAAAAATACAATGTGGGTACAGACACTGTAGGGAAAGTGGTTAGGTTGGTTCCTTTTGGAGCTTTTGTTGAGTTGGAAAAAGGCATAGATGGGCTTGTTCATGTTTCTGAATCAGCTCACGGGTATGTCAAGGATATCAATGATGTTTTAAAAATGGGACAAGAAGTCCCTGTGAGAGTTTTGGGTATCGACCCAGAAAATAAAAAAATCAATTTAAGTATAAAAGCTTGTTTGCCTAGTGTAACTTCTGCGTCAAGTGAGGACGAGAGAAATAATAAAAAAGGCAAGTCCAAAGACAGTGTTCAAAAACAATCAGAGTGGAAGGAACAAAATACTAGTAATCCATTTGCACACTTGTTGAAAGACGTAGATGTAAAAGAGTAATTTAGATAAAAAAATTAAGAATGGAGATAATATGAATTTATTGATAAAAAGTTTAAGCGTTGTACCCGCAGAAGATACTCCTCAACCTTCAGGTGGTATGACATTAATGCTTATACTGCTTGGTGTATTTGTAGTGGCTATTTTTTTTGTATCTCCAATGTTGAGAAAAAAAAGACAGTCTAAGGTTGCAGAAAGCTTGCACAACAGTATTCAAGTAGGGTGTGTGGTTAAGACTATTGGAGGTCTTATTGGTAAAGTTGTAGCAGTAAATGTACTGAACCCACTAGAAAAAGAAGTAGTATTGGAAACGGGTATGGAAGACAGTAAGTCTACACTCACATTTGATATATTCTCTATATATACAATTTTGACACTTGCCGATGGTTCAAAATATGTTCCGATCATTGCTGGCAGAAAAGGCAGTGTCGATGTTCAAACAAATGACATAAAATTTGAAAAAGAGGATGACAAATTAGAGGTTCAATCTGATTTTGAAAGCCTAAGTGCAGAAAATGAGCCAACCAAAAGTGAATTGAAGGGTGATGTTCAAGAATTCACAGAGGAGCAAAGTCAACAACCTGAATAAATGATTTTAAGGGCGAACGATGTTCGTCCGTTTTTTGTATGATAATAAGTGACGAATTTAAAGGTATATACATGCATATACCATTTTGTAACAATAAATGCATTTACTGTGACTTTGTATCAACAGTGGAACAAAGAAGTCAAGAAAGTTATGTGAAAGCCTTGATATGTGAAATTGAAAGGGAGAAATGTAACCAAAAAATAGATAGTGTCTACATAGGTGGAGGGACGCCGTCAACTTTATATGATGGAGCTATTTTGGAAGTATTAAACGCTGTGCAGCAATGTTTTGTTTTGCAAGATAGTTGTGAGATTACTATTGAATTAAATCCAGAAAGCGTGACAGAAAAAAAGTTGATAGAGTATAAAAAAGCTGGTGTAAACCGTATAAGTATGGGACTTCAATGTGCTGATGATGACATGTTGAAATCCATTGGGAGAAAACACAGTGTACAAACTTTTATGGACGCTTCAAAGAGTATCAGACAACACTTTGACAATTTTAGTACAGATTTGATTTTGGGATTGCCACTGCTAAAAAATGATTCTCAGAATGATAAAAGTAAAAGTGAGTTGTCATTTGAGCTAATAAATAAGTCCATTGAAACTGCATTAGAATGTCAAGTTAAGCATATTAGTGCGTATGCATTAAAAATAGAGCAAAAGACAAGATTACACAAAAAGCAGTGTGACTTTGATTTGTGTGATGATGATTTAATAGCTATTTTGTATGATTATACAGTGGAACAGTTGTCAAAGAGAGGATTTCATAGGTACGAAATAAGCAATTTTGCATTGCAAGGATATCAAAGCAAACATAATTTAAAGTATTGGACAAATGGCGATTACTACGGGTTTGGTGTGTCAGCGTGTGGAAGGCATGGTTTGAGCTATGTAAAGAACACGGATAATATAAAAAAATATATCAGTGGTGCTTTGCCAAATGTTGATAAAATAAGCGTGGAGCAATACAAGCAAGACTGTATAATGTTGAGTTTGAGGTTGACAAGAGGATTGAGTTTGTCAAAATATAGAGAACTATTTAAAGAGGACTTGTTGCAAACAAAAAGTGCGCAGATAAATCAGCTACTTGACAATGGATTTATAACGATTGAAAGTGACAGATTGAGAGTATTAGAAAAGTATCTGTATGTCAGTAACAGCATCATCTTAAAAATTATAAACTAGTATTTGTTATAAATATGAAAAACTACTTAATAAACAAAGAACATGCTGTCAAGTTGAGTGACTTTGTATGTGGTCAGTTAAATATAGATGCACAGTTGTTTATGCGCCTTTTAGATAAAGGCGAAATAAAGCTTAACAAAGTCAGAGTGAATAAAAATGTCATCATTGATTCTGGCGATTTAGTTGATGTATTTTTACCACAAAAATTTTTTGTAAAGACAGAGAGTGACTTAAAAATCATTTACAGTGATGAAAATATTGTAGTTGTAGATAAACCGCAAGGTTTGGAAATCTCTCAGTTGCAAGTTCAAGTTGCAAAACAGTTCTTGGGAGCTACTTTGACACATAGACTTGATAGAAACACGGGTGGTATTGTAGTTTTCTCTCTCAATGGCATTACAGATGAGTTGTTGAAGCAGGCTTTTAAAAATCAATATGTTAAAAAAACATATTTAGCAAAAGTACACGGCAAGTTGCAGATAAACAGTACTCTAAAAGCTTGGTTGTTTAAAGATGCAAAATTGAGTCAAGTCTTTGTATATGACTATTTTAAAAAAGGTTGCAAATCTATACAGACGCACTTTAAGAGTGTAAAGGTTGATGAGGAGTTTAGTTTACTGCAAGTTAAACCATTGACAGGCAGAACTCATCAAATAAGGGCACACTTATCTCATATAGGGCACCCCATTGTTGGTGATTTAAAGTACAGTTTGCCCAAGTTTAAGATATCGTCAAAAAAATGCTCAAAAGAGGGAATAAAATTTCAGCAACTTTTCGCTGTTGAATTGTACTTTACCAATCTCAATGATTCTTTAAAGTATTTAAATGATAAAAAATTTGCCATCAAAGTTGATTTGTAAAGTAGAAGAGGACAAATAGAATGATTAGATAAAATCAAGTATAGAGAATTTCCACTCAATTCTTTTGGCTGTTGGTTTATATTTGTTGATAAATTTTAGTTTGGCATCGCCAAACTTATTGT